>JAFOSK010000004.1 GCA_017392945.1 Treponema sp. | reverse complement strand
TTGAGTCCGTCAAAGTGCTTATATAAATGACAAAATGAACTTTGCAGAGGTGGATTTTGACTGGTGACGGGCTTTGTTGTCAATCATTGCAGTTTATCATGCCGCCCATATTTAGGTAAATGTAACTTCCTGGAAGTAAAAAAAATGTCCGGTTATTGTGAACCGGACATTTTTTTTATGGCATTTTAATTAGTGTTTTGCCTGAAATTTTTTAAGCATTGCAACTGCATTGCGTTTTCCGTTATAAACAAAACCGCCGTTCCAATATTCAAGGGCAGCAAACAAAGCATTTCCGCCGTCCTGAGCATCAGATTCTTTTGTTTTGAATGAAACATAGTTTGCTAGTTCTTCGAAATTATTTGCGTGAAGACAAGAAAGGCGCTTTCTGTTGAATTCATTCCATTTTTCAAGATCTTTAAAGCCTTCTCCTTCATCTTGAACTATTACATGAGCATGTGTTGGACTAAATGAATACCATACAGTTACTTTCTTGTTTATATCGCAGTGATTTCCGTGTTTTACACCGTTTTTAATAACTTCGCTGATCTGCTGCTCAAGAAGGTTAAGTTCTTTGATTTCAGAAGGAGCAGACTGAACGATCAGAAGTGTAAAATATCTGATCTGCCGGAAGTCTGAAGGAAATTCCTTTTTAAGCATGTTTGTTTTATCGAATAATGGGTCGTTGTCATCTGCGCGCAATTCTTTTATTGTCTGTTCATCCATTGTAGTCTCCTTAAAAATTATTCGTGAGTACAGGTTGTTTTATTCCTTTACCATAAGTAGGGCTTCTTCAACGCTGTTAGCAATAGGGAAGTACCCCATAAGCTTGGTAAGTTCAATAACTTTTTTTACGGATCCATGAATATTTGAGATTGCAAGTTTCAAATTCATCTTTTTGATTGTTGAGCAGATATAGATCAATGCACCGATTCCAGACGAGTCAATATAATCTACCTGTTCAAGGTTGATGATGAAGATCTTTACGTTTTTCTCGATCATTTTCATTACGAGTTCTTTGAGTTTATAGGAGTTGTAGAGATCCATTTCTCCATTTACATCGATAATGTAAACGTCTCCGTTTTTTCTAATTTTAAGTTCCATAAGGTCGCTCCTTATCCTTGGATTTTGATGACCAATAAACTCTGGTCGTCATATTGCTGTGTATTTCCACAGAACTTTTTAATATTATCTTTAACCTTTGCAGCAATGTCTTTCCCATTCAACTTGCAGTTGGCTTTAATAACCTTTGATAGATTTTCGAGTGAATATTGTACACCACTTTCATTAAGACATTCAAGTAACCCGTCGGTACAAGTTACAAGAATATCGCCTGCATCAAGAGAAATATCAACATTCTTGAATTGTGTATTTTTTTCTACCCCGATCGGTTCGCAGCTAGTTGAAACTTTTGTGATAGAGCCCGTTTGAGAAGAGTAGAGCAGAACCGGATTCATTCCGCTTGATGCGATTTGAGCTGTATTATTCACACTGTTGTAGTTAATAAGAGATACGCTTGCAAAATGATCCATGCTGTTTTTTTCTGAACAGATAGCTTTATTTACCCATTCAAGGATGGTTGCTGCAGTTTGGTTTGTATTGGCAAGCAGACGGAGCATTGCCCTTACCATAATCATTACTACAAGCGAATTCATTCCCTTTCCTGCAACATCCGACATAATGAAAGTAATTCTGTCTTTTCGTGATGGAATTATATCGTAATAGTCTCCGCATACATTTTCTGTCTGGATTTCGTATTTTCCTATTGAGAGCTTGTTGATTGCTGGAATTTTTTCCGGAACAAGAGTCTTCTGAAATTTTGTTGCAATATCGCCTTCCTTGGTAAGTTCGGCATGCTCTGCATAAGCAAGAAAACTATTCAGCGGAACAAGTGCAACTGAAAGTGCATTTGCAAGGTTGCATGCTGTTTCAAATTCTTCTTTTGAGAATGGTTCCGAATCAGGTTTTCTTGCAAGACAGATTATAGAAGTTGATTCTCCTGACTGCTTCACAGGAATAAAGATATATGGTCCGCAACGAAGGAAGTCTTCCGGTCCGTTCTGATATACGCGAGGATCCTTTATTGGATTTGTTATATTAACAGCTTCTCCGGATGAGAAAATTTCTCCGAAAATATTGCCGGTTAAGCCGAAATTTGAATATCTGAAATTAGTTTCTACGCGGATAGCTTTATGCGGAAGGTCTTCCGGTAGTTTGTATGGTGGCGGAAATGTTCCCGAAACTGATTTTACGGCAAGTATGTTGTCGAATTCATCAAAGACAAGGATAGCACAGCCGTCAGCATTTGTCTGTTCAACTATAAGTTTATTGAAATTTTCAAGGAACGATGCAAGTGAATCTTCTTCCTTGAAGTATTGAGAAGCTTTTTCAACCATTTCTTGATTTGTTTTTAGCAAAGCCTTGAATTTTTCTGCTTGAGCAGCAAGAGCCTTTGTATCTGCAATCTGCGGATCATAGTTTTCCTGCTGTTCTTTTTTTTGTTTCTTTTCGGCGATTTTTTCTGGATCGGAAACAGCAAGAACAAATGCATACGCTATGAATAAAAGCTCACAAAGAATAAGTATTATAGCTATATAAAAAACTTTAGGGTCAAAAGCTGTAAAGATGGCTCCGGCCACAGTAATACCTATTACAGGAAAATAAACGAAACTGATCGCCGCCGTTTTTCTGATTTTTGCAATGAGAAGCAGGATGAATAAAACAAGACCGGCCGCTGCGGATATCAGAAGCGGTGTCTGTACGAACGAATCAATTGTATCCATATTTTATAAATTTCTCCTTCGTGACTGTACTGGCAGCCGAATCACTTTTGATTTTTTCTCTTTAAAAGGATTCTCTTTTATTGTAATTCTATCATTGAAAGATTCTGCCGTCAATTTAATTTTCCTCTTATGTAAAAGCTTTTTGAATTGCTCTTGCCAGTTGGAAGAGGGTGCATGAGTAGATTTTTATCCCTAATACACGGTTAATTTTTCCGTGCCGATGTAAGTTTGAATTTCATCTTTTTCAAGATGTTCCTCATTTTCTTTAGGATCGGGGCTTTCCTTTCTTCTTTTATGCCGTAGATTATTTCATCCAGCTGGATTTCATCCCCGAATTTTTTCTTAAGATCATCGAAGAAGTTGATGATAAATACATATAGCTCGCTTATGGTATTTTTTTTGAAGTATTTCATTATCCGGCTTTTCTCAATTGCATATACGACCGGCATATAAACAGTGTCGAACCAGGATTTTATGGCTTCTTCCATGGATATTTCTTCTGTTTTGTTCATATTTATGAAATACTTATGGGTAAGAATGTGCTGGTAGATTACTTCATATTGTCCTGCTGTTGTAAAATCCAGGCACCAGTAATCAGTTATGTCACCGAAGCTGGTTTCCATATAGAAATTCCGCTTTTCATAGTTTATGATCTGCTTTATCATGCCCTGAAGGGTTCTTACAGGAGAAAGCCGGATCTCTGTCTGGAGTGAAATTACTTCTGCATCTATGAATTCGACGCCCTTTGCCTTTGCTACAGAAACCCGGTGATTTCCGTCTCTTACAAAGTATAGACCGCCAAGTTCATAGACTTTTATTGGAGGCAGTACTATATCGTTGATAATTGCTTCGTCAACGTGTTCCCAGCGTTCTTTAATGATTGATTTTTTCGGGAAGAACTGGTTGTCAAAATCTTTGTATCTGCCTTCGCTGCCTATTATTTTTGAAATCGGAACAACCTGCATTCCGACATAGGTTTCGCTTTCTGGTTTTAAAAGCTTTTTTACGGCTTTAAGGGAAATCATTTTGGCTTCTTCCGGATTGAGAAAATGCTGTATTTCATTGAACAGTGCTTTGTTGCGGGCTCTTATGAAGTCGTTTTCTGCTTCTTGTAACATTTTATTCTCCGTTCCTGTTGTTTTCTAGTGTGAGTATATGGTGTGCATATGCATTTACGACGGTAGTGCCTTCGTAAACGGAAACGCGTTCTTCCCTGAGGTCGTACAGGTGTATGTGTCCGTGAACCATATATGCTGGTTTGAATTTTTTTATAAACCAGTTGAATGCTTTGAATCCTACATGGCACGGATCCTTGTGATCATGCACATTATAGGGTGTAGCATGTGTAAGAAAGATGTCCAAGTATCTTCCATAACGCAGTCTGTTCAGTATGAGGCCTGGGACAAGGCATAGAAGATGCAGCATCATTTCCGAGTCAGTGTATTGGCAAAGTCCGTCGTTATAGCGGATTGAACCGGATATGCCGGTGATAAGCAGGGGCGTATCCTTGTTTTTTTTGTTTTTTACAGTGAAATTCCTTAAGACTAGATTTTTGAAACCTGCATAGACAGCCCCATGGTGATGATTTCTGTACTCCATTTTCTGGTATGAATTTACTGTCATCGCCGCAATGTTTTGCGCGGAGGTTGTAGAGGTAGCCTGCGTGCCTGAAGAACCGTGATAGAATTTGAATTCTGTAAGGTTGTGGTTTCCGAATACGAAATATGTAGGTTTGTTAAACACAGTGACTATAAAATCAATGTAGTCCATAGGAAGATCTCCGGCACAGAGAATAAGGTCTATGTCAGGGAAGTTTTTTGAGGCATTTTGGTTGTAAATAAGCGGGTCTATCTGGTCCGAAACACAAAGTATTTTCATTTTTCGTGTTTTATCAGCTTCCGGCTTTTGAAAGTAGGTTCTGCAATTTTTCCTTTCCAATAAGTTCAATAGGTCTGTTTTCTGCAAAAGCCATTGCCGGTCTTGTAAAACCTGCACTTGCCATTATGAATGACTTTGCGCAGTTTGAAGATTTTGCCTTGTCAAGGGTTTCCCGTACAGGCGTATCTTCCAGTGGCTCCGGTTCGCGGTAAAAGCGGATGTAGTACATCTGTTTACGCATATTCATCCAATCACCGCTCGCTGTATCTGTGGCCATGATCTGACAGCCGAATTTTTTTGATTCGACCTGTTGAGCTGTCATATTCATTGTTTTTGTAATTACGTTCTTGCAGATTTCAAGGAATTCTTGATCAGAGCAGGTGAGATAGTCTTTCATGTTGTCGTTTGACTGAAGGTCTTTGTATTCCTGAAGTTTGTTTGCTACATCACGGAATGAGCGGTTCTTGCTGTATATGACTTCCCATTGTTCAATCGCTTTTTCAATTTTACGGCTTTTTTCAAAGCAGGCTGCAAGAAAATAACGTGCATACAGTGTATCGTTGCTTGTTCCGTCCTTATCGAGCTCTATTGCACGCTGTAGGTCAATCTGTGCATTGTCCAAACGGTTTGCCATCATATAGCAGGTTGCGCGTTCAATAAGCGCTTTCTGTTTGAATTCGCTGTCCCTTTGAGCCTTGTCAAAAGCCTTTACGGCTCCACCATAATCTTTTGCTTCCTTTAGGAGTTTTCCGAGGTAATAGTAGCAGGAGTAAGTTTCTGGATTCAGGCGGATAGCGAGGTCAAGTTCTTTTTTTGCTTCTCCAAGCTGTTTTGCCTGGAACAGTATGTATCCTACCGAGGCGTGTGCCTTTGCATTTTTTGGATCAAGGGCAAGACATTTTTTATATACGGCGAGGGCAAGATCCTTGCGGTTCTGTTTTTCGTAGATTTCCCCTGTTCTAAAGAAGTTGTCTGCTGTGTGCGGATCCATTTTTGTAAGGAGAAGATATTCCCGAAGAGCTCCATCAAGCTGGTTGAATTTCAATTGAAGGGCTGCAAATTCCTTGCGGAACGGAACCTCTGGAAGCTGATTGTCAAAGAGAGCATGTTCATTTACAAATTTGAATTCCATGAGAGCAAGTTCCCCGCGGTTGTCTGCAAGGTAGGCCTTTCCAAGGTAATAGTGGGCGTGGGGATTAGACGGGTCTTTTGCAACTATTTGTTTTGCAAGTTTTGCGGCTGCCTGATTTTTTCCGGCTTTTAGAAGTTTCCTTACATTGTCGATTTTTTTTGGAGATGTAATTGTTTTGACTACGACTATAATCAGGAAAACCACAATAGCGGCTATTATTGAAAAAAGAATAATCATTACTAAAACCTCTGCGAAATGTTCAGTCATTATACAGTATATTTTTAAAATGTAAAAGACTGTTATATAGCGCGGGTAGCTAAAGGTTGTAGATGAATATAAAAATTGACAGCCGGTAGATTTTTTTATCTTTCACAATAGTTACTTTTTGCAGGCAGCCAGAGGAAAGGTCTGTCATTTCTAATCTTTGATTTTTTTATGCCGATAAGGGAAGTATGAAGAAGATTTTTTTTCGATTTGGATATATTTTTATCTATATGTTTGCCTTTTCCTGGTTGTGTACTGCTCAGGGAGAAGGGGAAAAATATTTTAGGGAAAATAATCCCGCAGAGGCGATTCCCCTGCTTGAAGAGGACGTAAAGAATCAGACAGTGTCTTCTGATACATATAATTATCTGGGATTGGCATATTTCCAGACCGGTGACAATGAAAAAGCTGTTGATGCATTTGACCGTGGAATGAAGAATGGAAGTGCCGGCCGTAAAAAACTTTTATTCAACAAAGGAAACGTTCTTTTTGCAATGGAAAATTATGCCGGGGCAGAAAGCTGTTTCAGTCTTGCTTTGACTGCTGATCCTGCTTATAATGCTGCTCTGCTTAATCGCGCAAATGCAAGGTTGAACCTAAAAAAATATTCTGATGCGGCGGAGGATTACCGTGCATATATTGCAGCCGTACCTGATGATCCTCAGTCTGATGCAATCCGCACGCTTATAGGTTATCTCATGCAGGAAATTGAGAATCAGAAGCTTGAGGCAGAGAGGCTTGCAGAAGAAGATAGACTTATGGAAGAAGAAAATAAGCGCATTCAGGAAGAGATTGCCCGTCAGGAAGCTGAGCAGGCTGCGGCAGAAGCTCAGCGGCTTGCAGAAGAGCAGGAACGCAGACGTAAACTTCTTGAGGACGTTGCGAATTCTTTGCAGCAGACAGATACGACTAATATGACAGCAGGTGCAGAAGCTGTGCTTGATTATGAATACGAAAGTGAACTTGAATAACAGATATAAGGAATGCAGAAGTATGGACAGAAAGAAAAAAATAGCATTGGGTGCGCTTATTGCCATGATTCTTGTTTTGGGCGGCGCTTTAGGAGGAAGGCTGATCCTTTCTGGTGGTGAAGCGGTTTCAGGGGCAAAGAATAAATCTCGAGATAATACTATTTCACTTGTAAATTTGTATTATCAGAAAGGAGAGTATGAGCGGGCTTTGGATAAGCTTGAATCTCTCCTTTTGGATAATCCGAATGATCAGGAATTGCTTGCCCTTATGGAAAAAATCCTCGCTGCAAAAGATTCACTTTCAGCAGAAGATTACGGCGCCGTGGCTGCAAATTCCAGCGTTAATGTTACGGTTGATACGGATGGACTTCAGGCGGCTATGCAGTCTTCCATTGATTCTATGAAAGATCAGCTTGAAAAGAGCAATGAAAAATTAAACGAACAGATTGCGAAGAACAATGAAGAGGCTGAAAAAAACCGCAAGGCAATGGCTGAACTTTTGAAAAAACAGCAGGAGCAGGCGGCTGCGGAAAAAGCCCGTCAGGAACAGATTATCGCTCAGCAGAAAGCTGCAGAAGAGGAACGCCGTAAAGCAGAGGAACTTAGAAAAAAGCAGGATGCAGAACGTAAGGCTGCAGAAGAGGCTCTTATGCGGAAAAATGCTGCTGTAAAAAAAGAGATTTCTGGTGTCAATGATGAGATTCAACAAGCAAAAGCCGCTCTTAATGCTGGAAACATTGATTCTGCCGTAAGTCATTTTTCAAAGGCTCAAAATCTTCTTCCTGTAGCTGGCGGAGATCCTGAATATGAACCTGCGTTCAGCGCATCAAAGAATACGGAGATGGCATCTTTGCTTTATGAGGCATCTCAGAAAGCTTCTTCACCGGAAGAAAAGAAGCGCCTTGAAAATCTTGCGCTTGAATATGCAAAAAAGGCTGTTTCTCATGATCCTAAGGAATCTGCAAGCCAGTATATTCTTGGAATGAATGCTTATGCAAATAAAGATTACGGGAAAGCTCTTGAATATCTTACAAAAGCTGTTGAAAACAATAACTCAAATGCTCTTTACTATTATAACCTTGGACGTGTTCAGTTTCAGATGAAGAAATTTACAGAAGCGAGATATTCGTTCTCTACATCGTGTCAGCTTGATCCCAACTATGCGCCGGCCAGATACAACCTTGGTATTACTAATAACAGGTTGAATGATCCTAAGGCTGCACTTTCTGATTTCAGGAAGGTTCATGATATTGACAGTCACCATGAAAATTCGTATTTGGAAGAAGCAAGGATTCTGATGAGACTGAACGATAAGGCCGGTGCCATAATTGCGTACAAAAATGTTATAAGATTGAATAATACAAATAGAAGTGCGTTGAATGAACTTGGAACTGCATACAGTTCTTCAAAGAAATTTCCGGATGCAGAGTCTACTTTCAGACAGTCTCTTGCAATGCTTCCGGTCGGGACAGATGACCCTCCTACTTATTACAATTTGTCTACAGTCCTTTATGAACAGAATAAGATTGATGATGCACTTGTGTATGCAAAAAAGGCCTACGATTCATGCGGTAGTTTAAAAGACAAGAATTCTAAAGCGAATATAATGTACAATTATGCGCTCTTGTGCGATAAGACAGGGAGAACAGATCAGGCGATTTCTGTTTATGCTGAAGTCCTTGGTGTTAATCCGTCACATTTAAAAACTCAGATAAATCTTGGCGTAATGTACATGAATATGAATCCTCCTGATGCGGATATGGCTCTTTCCTTGTTTCTTAAGGCTTATGCGCAGGATAAAAACAACTTTGAAGTAAACAATAATCTTGGAAGTGCATATCTTTCTAAAGAAAATTATACTGAGTCTGTAAAGTATTTTCAGAACGCATTGAAACTTGATCCAAAGAATAATGACGTAAGGTTCAATCTTGCACAGGCTTTTGCTTCTGATTCTCAGTATGATAATGCAGAAACTACTTACAAGGAATTGTTGAAACAGGATCCTGAAAATTGGGATGGCTATATTGAACTTGCAAAAGTTTGTATGGCAAAAAGCAACAATACGGCTGCATCAAAATATCTGGAGTTTATAAAGATTAAAAAGCCGGATTACAGAAAAGCTGAAATTGAATCCCTTTTAGCTTCGATGAAATAAATGTTTAAATGCGTTTTTTTTAATGAAATTTCCTTGCGGATTATAAGCTGTTTTTAGAATAAAATATACCCCGCTGACATGGTAACGGGGTATACAAATTCTGAAAATGTAAAGTCAATTTGCTGGCATAATCGTATTTTGCCCGCTGTGTTCAGATTGTTTGTCATTAAAAAGTTTTCTAAGAATCCGTTCTTCGTACAAGTGCAAAAAGCCGGTCTCTTGTTATTGTCGTATAGCAAGGACGTCCGTGCGGACAGTGCGGATCAGGCAGTTCTAGTGCACCTCGAGCAATCTTTTCTGCTGTGCTGTCATCTAGAATCCAACCGTCCTTTACGGCAGCTTTGCAGGCTGTCATTGCAGCGATTGAATAAATTATGTCCTGCGGCCGTAGCTTTTTGTCCAAAAGGTCGTGCTTAAGGTCTTCTTCTGTACCATGCCAGCGTTCATGAAGAGTTGTAAATTCCCATCTGCCCATACCTTTGTTGCTGCATGAAAATCCGATTTTTTGAAGTTCAGTTTTAATGTTTTCCAAATATTCATCGTCTTCCTTATTTTCTGTCGTTATTACATAAGGAATGAGCAGTGTCTGGCTTTTTCCTTGATCTTCCATTATCTGATCGAACAGCATCCGCTCATGGGCAGCGTGCTTGTCTATTATATAAAGAGTGCTGTTCTTTTCTGCAATAAGGAATGTCCCGAGTGCACTGCCGATAAAATGAAAGTCCTGGAGTTCTATTTTTTCAGTGATATTCTGTTTATGTGCGGCTGGAAACTCCTGTGGCCGAGGTTTTGAATCTTCCCTGACTTCTTCGATTTGTTTCCCTGTGTACAAGGAAATGAGTTCATCCATTTGATTTTGGATAGAGTTTGTTTCGTCAGAAAAACTTTTTTTATTAATGTCAGTCGAAGAAAAATCGGCTGAAGTTTTTTCTTCTGGTAGTGAAAAAAAATCTTTTTCCTGCTTTCTGATTTTGTATTCCGCAGATCCAAAATTTGGTTTTGAAGAAAAACCTGTCCAGCCGAATGTTCTTGAATACTCCGCAAACATTGAAGCCCCGCTTCCTCCAAAATACTGTTTTTTTTCTGCATAAGCCGGAAATCTGTTCTGCAAAGATATTTTGGAGTTGCGCTCAGTAGAAGATGTCTCTATGTCCTGAAGGGCTTTTGAAGCAAGGTTTTCTGGTGAGAATAGCTCTGCTGTCGTTTCAGGATCGGTTTCCGCCTGTTTTTTCATAGTTGCATTAGTGTACTCAGAAAAAAACGATCTTATTGCCGTGCTTATTCCGTGATGCAGGCTTGATAAGTCTTTGAATCGAGCTTCTTTTTTTGCTGGATGAATGTTAAAGTCCACAAGGGACGGTTTTATGTTTATAAAAGCGGCTGCAATTGGAAAATTTCCATTCGGAAAATATCCCTGACTTCCGTATTCTATTGCCTGTACTAGGGAATATTCCTGAATTCTTCTTCCGTTTACAAATATATATATGTCTTTTTTGTTGCTTCTGAAAATGCCTGGTTCTCCTATGACAATCGTAAAACTCCAGTCAGGATTTTCTTCTGATGATTTCGCTGTGATTTCGTTGAAAAGTGTGTGATTTTCACGCAACTCCATGGCTTTTACAAAGCGTTCTGAGAGAGTCTGGCCTTTTGGAAGATCCAATCTGACGGTACCGTCTTGAATGAAACGGAAAGATTTGTCGGTTTGAGGGAGTACTTTTTCAGCAAAAGTTGAGCGGCAGAGAATGCCTTCCGATGCGGGACGTTTTAAGAATTGCCGGCGTGCAGGAAAGTTTTCGAAAAGTCCTTCTGCACATACGATTGTCCCTGCAAGAGGAGTTGATGGTTCTATGATGTGGTCCTCTGTTACGGAGGCCCTCATTTTATAACCACCTGAAATTATACTGAGTCTGCATACTGCAGCAATTGAAGCTAGTGCTTCTCCTCTGAATCCAAGGGTGGAAAGGTTCAGAAGGTCTGTCTCTGTGGAGATTTTGCTAGTTGCATGAGGACGGGCGCATTCGGCCAAATCTTCTTTTGTCATTCCGCTGCCGTTGTCTACTATGCGGATTTTATCTATTCCTCCACCTGAGATTTCTACGATTATATTTGATGCACCGGAGTCAATTGCATTGTCCATAAGTTCACGGACTATTGCGTTCGGCCTGTCAATAACTTCGCCGGCTGCAATTTTTCTTGCGACCTCTGCATTTAATTTTCGTACTGGATGTGCTGTACTCATTCTTATTGTCGTGTTCCTTGAACCGGTTCCCCCGCTGTTCCGTCTTTAAGACCTGTAAATAGTTCCATCTCTGGTTCTATGTTATTTGCTGGGTCTGGCTGGTTCATAAGCTGCTGAATTTTGCCTTCAATCCTGTCGATTTCTTTTTCCATTCCGCGTGCAAGTTTTATACCTTCTTCAAAGTCTTTTAATGCATCTTCAAGAGAAATATCAGTCCTTTTTATGTCTGCAGTAAGTTTTTCCAATTTTGAAAGTTTTTCTTCAAAGTTATCCATGTGTCCTTTTGCGCTCCTTATTTTTTTTTAACATGATTTTATTTTTCTATTCCTGTTACAGCTGCGTGAATCCGTCCGTTTGCTGGAATGATTTCAAGTTCCGTTCCGTTTGCCAGAGTAGAGGCATCCCTTACAATCGTTCCGGATTGCATTTCTCTGACCATGCTGTATCCACGGTCAAAAATTGTCTGCGGACTTGCATTTTCAAGTATAGTCATGCAGTTGTCTATCTTCTGTCTTGTATCCCGTACTTTTTCTGTTATGTTGTTGAACAGATCGTCTTTCGCATTATCGAATCTTTGCAGAAGAGGCTGCTCAATTGAACGGAATTTCAATTCTAAATTTTGAGGATCAAAACTCTTTACGGTGAGACGGATTTTTTCTACTCTTGCCAGCATGTATTGATGCAAAGTCTGAGAATACTGCATGAGCGCCTGCAGAACTTTTGAAAGTTCCGGAACTACGATTTCTGCTGCTGCTGATGGTGTAGGGGCTCTGAGGTCTGCGGCATAATCGCTCAATGCCCAGTCGATTTCGTGTCCGACAGCACTTACTACTGGGATTTCGCTTTCTGCAATTGCGCGGATCACACTTTCTTCGCTGAACGGCAGCAGGTCTTCAAGTGAACCACCTCCGCGTCCTACGATAAGAACATCGCAAAGTTTTGCACGGTTTGCATTTCTGATCTGGCGTACAATTGTTTCTGCTGCTTCTGTTCCTTGTACTAGTGACGGCAGTACTACTACAGAAATGCATTTATTACGGCGCTTTGTTATTTGCAGAATGTCCCGCAGAGCTGCTCCTGTGGGGCTTGTTACTACGCCGATTGTAGAAGGAAAAAGAGGCAACCTTTTTTTTCTTGCTTGATCAAAGAGTCCTTCTGCTGCAAGAAGGCGTTTTCGCTCCTCTATCATTCTTAGTATTTCGCCTTCGCCTGCAATTGTCATTTTTGAGATTACAATCTGATATTTTCCCTGAGGACCGTAAACTGAAAGCTTTCCGGTTACATGAACTTTCATTCCGTCTTTTGGTACAAACCCCAGGGAATATGCCGCGCCACGGAACATAACTGCGCTAATTATACTATTTGCATCTTTCAAATTAAAATAGAGATGACCTGAAGAATTGGGCCTGTAGTTGGAAATTTCTCCTTCAAGCTGTATTACAGGAAATCCTTCAAGCAGTTCTTTTATAAGGTTGTTCAGTTCTGTTACTGAAAAGACCTTGTCTTGTGGCAGTGTAATCTGGTTCATGAAATAATTTTATACATTCAGTTCAACTTGTTCAATTACAAAGCCGATAAGAAAGAGATGAAAACTCTTGTAATTTTATTTGCCGGCTCAAGATCTCGTTATATGTTTGATCCTCTTTTTGCAGGAAAGTCTGCTTTTGAAAGAAGTCTTGAATGGGCCGGATCGCTGAAAAAAATCAATGAATCTGAAACCGTTGTTTTTACATCGGAATCAGTAAAAAAATCCGTGGAAAAGGTGCTTTCCTCTGCTACATTTCTTTCCTCTTATGATGAAAAAATAGAAATTTGCAGTGAAACGCAATGGTGCGTGAAAACGCTTTTGCAGCACATTTCTGTCTGTGCAAAGGAACGTCATGCAGATGCAGTTGTTTTTGCATGGGCTGATCAGCCTTTTATTGATTCTAGAATTACAGAATCTATTTTGCATGATCATTTTGAATACAAGGGTGAATATACATTTGCAGACGGCTATCCCGGAGGACTTAGTCCTGAAGTTATTGATACTGGAACAGCGGATATCCTTTTTCAGTTTTCTGATGGAATTCAGGCAGAATTTGGAAAGAAAGCTGTAGAGCGCACAAGTATTTTTGATCTTATAAAGACAGATATAAATTCTTTTGATGTTGAGACTGTGATTGCAGAAAGAGATTACAGGCTTTTCAGAATGAGTTTTAATTGTGCTACAAAAGCTGCTGCTACTGCCTGCCGAGCTTTGTTTGATTGCGGGATAGAAGGCAAAACAATAGATGAAATTTCTGATATTGCGTGTTCCTGCGTTTCTGTGCTAAAAAACCTTCCTTCATATTATAGCATTCAAATTACAGATAAAATAAACGTTCCTGCAATCTACCGTCCAGTTGACAGGGAGGTAGAATCCCTGGACGGAAATAGATTTATGAGCCTGAAGGATTTTAAAGCCATTATAAAAAAAATCTCGAAGTTCAGTGAAAATGCTGTTGTAAGTCTTAGTGCATGGGGAGAACCTTTGTGTCACCCTGATTTTATAGAAATGATCCGTGCAGTTCTTGCTGAAGATGGACTTACAGCCCTTGTTGAAACAGACGGTATTTCTGTAACCGAAGAAATGTGTTCGGTGTTAAAAAAAGCGTGCGATGATTCTGGAGAAAATTGTAATCCAGGCATTGCAGCTGGTAAGATTATTTGGATTGTAAATGTGGATGCTTTTTCAGCACAGAAGTATATGCAGGTGCATTGCGCCGCAGATTGTTTTGAAAAGGCGGCAGCTGGTGTTGAAATGCTAAAAAAATATTTTCCTGATTCAACTTTCCCTCAGTTTACCCGTATGGATGAAAATGAAGATGAACTTGAATCTTTCTGGCGATATTGGAGCGACAAAACAAAGTTTAAGAATAACCTGCTCATTGTTCAAAAATATGACAGCCTGTGTGGTCTTTTGCCTTACAGGAAACCTGCAGATCTTTCTCCTTTAGAAAGAAATCCTTGCTGGCATATCCGGCGTGATATGACTGTTCTGGTGGATGGTTCTGTATGTTTCTGCCGATGCCGGCTTAGGCGAGACATTATCGGAAATGCCTTTTCGGAATCTCTTGCAGAAATATGGAAACGGCTTACGGATGAAGTTCAGAATCAGATGAACGGAAATTATTCGGAATTATGTGGTAAATGCGATGAATACTATACCTTCAACTTTTAATGAATATCAGATAGACCGTACTGTTCTGGGAGGAAAGCAGCAGAATCCGAATGCGCAGCTGGATCTGTCTGTAATAATGCTTAATTCCAATGGAAGTCATTTAAAAGGGCAATATCTTGAAAATCTCTTGAATTGCGGTGTTTCTTCTGTAGTTTCCGGTGAACCTAATGCGGAAAGCTACAGTATAGAAGACGTTTCGAGACGTTTTCCGGCGGTGAAATTTCTTATTCCCCGTGAAAAAACTACGGACGGCGTTCTTATAAATATGGCTATGTCCGAACTTAATTCAAAGTATGTTCTTGTTTTGAGGGACAGCATTCATATTCCTGCAGGATTTCTTTCAAAAAATCTTGTGGAAAATCTTATTGAAACGGATGTTTACTGTATTGTTCCACGACTCCTTAGTAACGGAGGAACGGCTCTTATAACTAATTTTTCTCCATCTGCAATACACGGTTCATTCAGAATGTTACCTAATCAGGTGACTATGGACGGTCTTCCCACTTTGTATCCTTTTAATTTTGTAGGACTGTACAACAGGGAAAAATTTATCCGTCTTGGGGGATTTGATTATACTATTACTTCTCCTTACTGGCAGAATGCAGACCTTTCTGTTCGTTCCTGGGTATGGGGAGAAAAAACTGTGGTGACTACAAAGTTCCAGCTTTCCTATATAGACGAAGTTCCTCTTGAAGATACAAAACCGGATCTTTCATATTTAAGGTTCTACCTTAAGAATATTCTGCCTAAATTCAGGGCTGATCACGGACAGTTTTCATATTTTTCATTTCCGCTGTTCTTTTTTAAATCGTCTTGTGGAATTTTTGAGGCTTTTTCCCAATTCAGGGAAGCAAAAAACTGGGTTTCTAAAAATAAATATCGATTTCAGAGGGACATACAGTATCTTATTGAAAATTGGACGGATTTAAAATGACAGGACATAAGAAACTCGCAGTTATAATTCAGTGCCGGCTTTCTTCAACCCGCTTGCCGGGCAAGGCGCTGAAGGATCTTGGTGGAAAGAATGTATTTGAATGGGCTCTTGAATCAATGAAAAGAGTAAAGGCGGATAAATATATCGTTGCCACTGATGAGGAATCTTTTCCTGTTCTTGAACCATTTGCTACAAAGCATGGCTGGAATATAATGGCAGGTCCTTTGGATGATGTCCTTGAACGTTTTTGCTTGGCAATAAAAAAATTCAGCTGTTCATGTGTTTTAAGGGCAACCGCTGACAATCCGTTCCTTTTTTATGAGGCTGCGCAGGCTCTTGTTGATGAATTTTACAAGCAGGAAAAAATTGCGCACTGTGATTATATGACTTGGACGGGGCTCCCTCACGGCAGCGGCGTAGAAATATTCTGGGCTGATTCGCTTTTAAAAGCAGCATTGCTCACAGCTGATCCTTATGACCATGAGCATGTTGGACCTGCTCTTTATAATCATAAAGATAAATTCACTTCACTGTTCTATAAGGCTCCGTCCCGTTTTTATTTTCCGGAATACAGGACTACTATAGATACCTCTGCGGATTACAGAAGGGCTCTTGCCATTGTGAACAAGCTTTCTGGAGGAACTGCTCCTTCTGAACCATATACAACAGAACAGATTATAAGTGCAATCCGTGATCCTGATGTTCATGATACGATCCTTTTGTATCCATGTACAAAAAAAGGTTGCGGGACTGGTCATTTACGCCGCTGTCTTAAAGCTGCATTGCAGAGCGGAGCGTTTATTTATATCCCCGAAAAACCTGAACTAGAGGAAACTTCTTCGATTGTTGAAGAATTCAAGGCTGATGGGCTTAAAGACTATCAGATTGTAAATAAATTTCCAGAAAAGAATGAATACAATCTTATTGTTGCTGATGCATTCTGTTTGGAAAAAGAAACGGCCGAAAAACTTTCGTCGGTTGCCAATCTTTGTGCAATCGACGAAGGCAGTGATTTTACTGATTACTGTGATTATCTTTTTGATATCCTTCCTTCATATAAATTAGATCGAAAAGCAAATATTCAAGATCCGTCTTATATAGAAAGACCTGTTTCTGTAAGAACTGTGCGTCCTGATTCATTTAAAAAAATTCTGGTCTGTTGTGGAGGAGAAGATCCTTCTGGAATGGTTGAACCTGCTGCACGTTTTTTTGCTGAAAAAGTTTGTCCTGATGCAGAAATTACGGCTGTCCTTCCCAGTGTTAAACGTCCTTTGGAGTCTGCCCCGAATATAAAATATGTTGAACCTGTAAAGAACCTGAAAGAAATCCTTTCAGAATTTGATCTTGTAGTGACTCATTACGGTTTTACTGCGTTTGAAGCCGTTGCCGCCGGATGCGCTGTAATTCTGCTTTCTACTACAAAATTACACGAAAATCTTGCAAAAAAATATAAATTTATCTGTCTGGATAAAAAGGATTTGGAATCATCTGACCCGTCATGGATATTAAAAAGTATGGAAAAATTTTTCCCGGATTCTGTTGTTTTTGATGGGACTAAATCTCTCGTAGAGAAAATAAAATATCTGTCTCATGGAACGCGTTATTCTTGTCCTGTTTGTGGCGGCCATTCTGTAAAAAATGAGATCGTGGCACGAACGGAAGACAGAACTTTCCGCCGGTGCGAAAAATGTTCTATGATTTATATATCATGGAATAACTCTTTGCCGATGCGCTATGAGAAAGATTATTTTGCCGATCAGTATAAGAATCAGTATGGGCGCACATATCTTGAAGATTTTGATTCGATAAAGAAGAGCGGATTCCGCAGGCTTTCTGAAATTCAATCTTGCCTGCGCGTAAAGGACTGTGGCTCCCCTAAAATCCTTGATATAGGCTGTGCATATGGACCGTTTCTTTCTGCTGCAGGAGACAGAGGATGGCTGCCATATGGTACTGATGTATCAGTGGATGCAGTTGACTTTGTCAGAAATAAATTGCTTTTTCCTGCCGTCAGATCAAAATTTCCGGATTTTAACCCTATGGCAGAATTCGGACTTAATAAGTTTGAGGCAGTTACCATGTGGTATGTTATCGAACATTTTTCGGCGCTTGGTTTTGTGCTTGAAAAAGTCTCCCAGCTGGTAAAAAAAGGCGGTGTTTTTGCATTTTCTACTCCTAGCGCAGAAGGTGTTTCTGCTAAAAAAAATACGGAAGAGTTCTTTAAAAACAGTCCGTCTGATCATTTTACAGTTTGGGAACCGTCAAAGGTTTCAAAAATTTTAAAACCATTTGGCTTTGAAGTTGTAAAGATTGTTTCTACGGGTCATCATCCAGAGCGATTTCCTAAGGTAAAGGAATCAATGGCTTCTGAAGATGATCTGCTATTCAAATATTACGGTTTCTTAAGCCGTACTCTAAAAATGGGCGATACGTTCGAAGTTTATTGCCGCAAGATCTAGCAGGATGGATATTATGACAGAGAAAGGTTCGGTTCTTATATTGGGCGCAGGTCTTATGCAGAGACCTGCATTGCTTGCCGCAAAGCAACTTGGATTTTATACGATTGTAGTCGATGCAAATTCTGAGGCAGAAAGCATTCCTTATGCAGATGAATTCAGTCAGATTGACTTGAAGGACAGGGAAGGAATATATGCTTTTGCAAAAGCTCTGAAAGCTTCTGCCGGTTTGAGGGCAATCTTTACTGCAGGAACAGATTTTTCAGCAAGCGTTTCGTATGCAGCAGAAAAACTTGCTTTGCCATCTCATTCTTTTGAAGCTGCCCTTAACGCAAGTATAAAGCCACGTATGCGTGAATGCTTTAAGAAGGCCGGTGTCCCGTCTCCTGAATTTTACAGTCTTTCAAAAAATGAAATTTCAGAGGCGCGGGTTCATTTTATAACAGAATCTTTGGGTTATCCATGTGTTGTAAAACCTGCGGATAATATGGGTGCCCGTGGCTGCCGCATGATAAGAAACTTTTCCGAAGCAATGAATGCTGTTCTGTGTGCGGTAGAAAATTCACGTACTTCAACGGTTATTCTTGAAGAATATATGGCAGGTCCTGAATATTCAATTGATGCACTTGTTTACAACGGCACAATGACAATAACAGGTTTCGCTGACCGTCATATTTATTATCCGCCGTATTTTATTGAGACTGGCCATACAATGCCGACAGTTGCAAAAGAATCTATGAAACTTGAGTTAATTGAAGCATTTGCAAAAGGTGTCGAGGCTTTAGGTCTTACCTGTGGAGCCGCAAAAGCAGATATAAAATATACGGCCCGTGGACCACAGATAGGGGAAATTGCAGCACGTCTTTCTGGAGGATATATGTCCGGCTGGACATTTCCATATGCATCCGGTATGAATCTTACGGAGCAGGCTCTGCTCATTGCAGCTGGACAGGAGCCTGAAGAACTTTTAAAAAACAGGTTTCCGTTGCCGCCTTCGGATTCTTCATTTGCGCTCTTCCAGATTCCTTGCGATCAGGTAAGCGCGGAACGGGCATGGATTTCCATTCCTGGAAAAATCAAGGCTGTAGAAGGTCTTGAATCAGCAAAAAAAATTGATGGCGTACAGAATGTTTTTCCTCGTCCTGTAAGGATCGGTGATTATGTGGATTTTCCCCGCAATAACGTCCAGAAGTGCGGAAATGTTATTTCGATGCATGAAGATTATGATAAGGCTGTTGCTGCAGCGGAAAAGGCCTGCTCAAAAATTCTAATACGTTTGGAACCTGATGACAGGCGTACAGAAGACTTTTTAGCGTGTATTTCGGAACCGGATGAGCAGGGGTTCCCTCCGTCAGCATTTGAATCTGTTTCAGAACTTGAAAATATCGATCTTTCCGGTGAGATCCCTGAAAACCAGAGTGTTCTGCAGGATTTGCCGGAAGGGCTTGAAGCTCTCCTTTCTAGACCTCAGAAAGACTGGAATTATCTTACTGCAATGGAAACCGCTGTCAGATTCGATCTTCTGGTTCCTGTTCATCGTCCGCTTGATAAAAAGCGTTTCTGGAATGCGCTTTTACGCGGAGGGCTTCAGGCTGCAATTTATGTTTCAGATTCAAATTAATATTCCGAACATAGAAGTATGAAAAAGATTTTTTTTGTGATCATTACGTTTTTGTTCTTTTCGTTTTCAAATATATATGCTGCAAATGATATCATCCTTATGGAAAAAGCATCGTCTTCTGGAATGCGCTTTTTCTGGGATACGCTTTCCTGCAGCGGAATGCTGGAAAAAAACGGGCATCAGCTTTCATTCAGAATTGACGATCCTCTTTTAGTTCTGGACAGTTCCGCGATGACTTTGACGGATGCACCATCGGCCGAAGGGGGAGTGATAAAAGTTTCCCAAAGGTTCATGGATACAGCTGAACAATATTTCAAGGAAACAGAAGCTGGAAACGGATTCAAGATCGGTGCAATTCTTATTGATCCTGGACATGGAGGAAAAGATCCCGGTGCTTCCGGTTATGTCACTGTTAATGGCAAAAAAGTAAAAGTTCAGGAAAAAGATGTTGTTCTCACTATAGGAAATATGCTTTGTGCGAAACTTAAGGGTGCATATCCTGAAAAGCAGATTCTTATGACCCGCTCTACTGATGTGTTCCTTCAACTTGCAGAGCGCACTGAAATTGCAAACAGCGTAAAACTCGGTGAAAATGAAGCTATAATTTATGTTTCAATCCATGCAAATGCATCGCTCGATAAAAAATCCAGCGGATATGAAGTCTGGTATCTTTCGCCTGGTTACCGCCGTACGGTTCTGGATAAGACAAAGGCTGGAGAAGACAAATCTCTTTTTCCAATATTGAATTCAATGATGGAAGAAGAATATACAGCTGAAAGCATTCTGATTGCAAAATTTATAATGGACGGGCTGGAACCTCAGATAGGAAAGGATTCGAAGGCTCGTGGAATAAAAGCAGAAGAGTGGTTTGTGGTCCGGAATTCAAATATGCCGAGTGTACTTGTTGAGGTAGGATTTGTAACGAATGAAAAAGAAGCTGCAAAACTTAATACAAGTGCTTACTTGCAAAGAATATCAACGGGAATATATAATGGAATAGACGCTTTTGTAACACATTTTGAGCGTTCAAGAGGATTTATTTCTAAAAATGACTGAAAGACTACCTGAACTGAAAAAAACTTCATGGATGATACTGTTTGCCGGTACGTTAATATTTGCAATATCATTGTTTTTCTGGATTATCGATTTTCCGGGTGTAAGAAGGACTTTTATATTCAAGTCTTCGGATTCTGAAATTCTCAGGGTTGAAAATCGCTTTGAACCTATTTTTCCGGTTCAGGGTAAGATAAGAAATTATATTGATGAACTTCTTGTCGGTCCTCTTTCCGAGCATTGCTGCTCTGTTTTTGCAAAGGGGACTAAGGTTTTGTCTTGTTTTCAACGGGATCAGACTCTTTTTGTGAATCTTTCCCCTGAACTTCTTGCCTCGGACGCAGAAAATACAGATTTTAAGGCACAGATAGAGTTGTTCAAAATGAATGTAATGCATAATTTTCCTGAAATAAAGAAGATTGAGCTGTTCATAGACGGAAAAGTTCCGTTTGAAAAAAAATAAAGGGTATTTTGCTTAACCTTAAAATTAAGCAAAATATTAAAAATTGGAAATCTTAATGCCCTAAATTCGTTGACAAAACAAAACACATAAACGATAATATAAATATACAAGGCTACATCGAATTCAAAAAAGGAGCTTCTAGTATGAAGAGGACTTTTTCAACAATTGTGGCAGCTGTAATGCTGCTTGCTGGTGCCAGTGTTTTCGCAGAGGAAGCAACTGTCATCGATTTTACATTATTGAAGGCTGACTGCTGCCCGGATGAAGACGGAAATCCAGTAGAAAATAGCCGCACAGTAATGGACTATTCTACAGCCGCTGGTGCTACATTTACTGAAGATCAGAAAGAACTGATGAAGACTTCATTGGCTCTCCCACAGTGGGAAGTAAGCTTGAACTCATCTGCTCGTACAGTCCAGAGTTTAGGTCTTTCAAAGGTAATCGCTGCACCTGTTAAGGAAGATGCAAATGTTCCATTTGCAGGCGAAGTAGTAATGGGCGTTCGTGTTGTATTCCCTGAATGGAATTCAAATGCGTATGCATATATCAGGCCTCCGTTCGAGATTCCTGCTTACGAACCTCTTTCGACAGCAGATGAAAACGGAAACCGTCAGGAACCGACAGACGAAGAAAGAGCATCCGGAAAGACTCTTTTTGAAGATCATTACGGTGTTGTAAAAAATGTTGGTACTGTAAAATCTATCAAAGTAACAACTATGGGTATGAACTATCCTGAAGGACTTTATGTGCTTTTGAAGGATACAGATGGTGTTGAGCGCCGCTACTTCATGGGATATCTTGGTTTCGATGGTTGGAAAGAACTTACTTGGAACAACCCTCAGTACATCACAGAAATCCGTAATCGCGAAATCCGCGTTTACCCAATTTATCCACGTGGACTTCCATTCGTAAAGTTTACTGGATTCCAGATTACACGTGATGCAAGCCATATTGGTGGTGACTACATCGGTTACTTCAAAGATGTTGCTATCATTTATGATAAAGCATTGCTCACTTCTGACCGCGACATTGCTGATGAAGACCTTTGGGGAATCATTGGTAAGAAGGAAGCTGCTCGTCAGGCTGGAGAAATGTCTCGCTTTGGTGACAAACAGGTAAATCGTTACCTTGAAAGAGCTAAGCAGGCTACTGAAGATCATTTTACAAACAGCTTGAGTTCTGATTCTTCTTCTAATGCTCAGACAACAGGTGGAAGTTCAGCTGAAGTTCAGTAATACATTGCTTTCTTAAGCAAAGGACGCCTATGAAGTTCATTGTTTGGACTTTCAGGGCGTCTTTTTTTTGTTTAAAAAATAGATACATAAAAAATATATTTGTTATTTACAGGAAATTGGAATACAATACTATGTATGGCAAATGAAAATAAAACAGGTTTTGTTAAAATTCCTGCACGCATAAATATAAAGAAAACTTATGAACTTTATACTCCTGTACTAGAAGCGATAATGCAGAAGATAAAGGAAAAATTGATAGAAAATCTTAAGCTTTCTTCTCAGCCTACCTATAAGGCGAGAATAAAGGGCTTTGCAAGTTATTATAAAAAACTCTTGCGTCAGCATCCTGATGAAGCTGCAGAGTCGTCTTCTCTTGTTTGTCTTACGGATATGATGGGAATTCGTATTATTTGTACGTTTTTGGAAGATATTCAGATTGTTCTTGAGCAGATAAAAAAACTCTTTGATGTATTTGAAATTGAAGTAAAAGGTGCGGAGCAGAGCTTTAAGGAATTCGGTTATGAATCAGTTCATGTACTTGTAAAAATCCCAGCGGATTGTATGCCCGAAACGCTTCCTGAGAACATTGTGCTACCTGTTGAACTTGTCTGCGAAATTCAGATCCGTACGATTCTTCAGGATGCGTGGGCGGAAGTTGAACATGAACTGATTTATAAGACCGAATTCACGCCATTTGATATGCCTTTGAGACGAAAACTCGCGTCAATGAATGCTTCTTTGAGCCTTGCAGATATTATATTTCAGGAAATTCGAGATTATCAGAAGAATTTGCAGTGTGAAATGTCAATGCGGCGACGTTCATTTTATGAAAAGGCTGATGACCTTACAATTGAACATTCCGCTGTGAAGCCTAATGAAACCATAGAACGCATAAATCCATATATTCAGGGAACGATAGATGAGCTTCTGTTGCAGGCAATCAAAGCTCATAATGCCGGAGATCTTGATAATGCAATCCTGATTTATTCAAAGATCATTCAGTCTAAACCTGCTCCTAATAATATAGTGCTTTCTGTAATTCATAAGCACCGGGGAATGGCATATTTTTCAAAGAATGATTACGATAACGCTCTAAATGATTTTAAGCTTTCGTTTGAACTTGACGGCAAGTCTTTCCGTTCAGTCTATTATGAAGGAATTGTTTATTCAATCAGAAAAGAATTTGAAATGGCCGTTGAATGTTTTACGGCTTCTCTTGAAATTAACGAATATCAGTCTCATACGTTCTATCGGCGAGCCCTTGCCTATTTTGAACTCAAGCGTTACGAAGACAGCATGAATGATG
>JAFOSK010000052.1 GCA_017392945.1 Treponema sp. | reverse complement strand
CAGTCTCCAGTTCATAAGCTTATCATAATCAGGCTCATCACGGGTTGTTCTTTTAAGCTCGGGAATACCGCTTGCCTGAGAAAAAGCTATCCATATTTCGGGCACGAGAACGCCCTCAAGATCCAAACATACTATGTCCATTTTTATTGCTCCTTTGAAAAAATTATCATCATGCAAGTTATCCGAAGGGGGGATTCATCTTTGGGGAATCCATTGTTTCTGCCCTGTATTTTCACAGGCAGCGTCCATAAACCTATGCTTCTTTACGCCGTCAACCTGCTATTGGTTCACCGAGCCTATTCTCCTCTTTTTCAACTGCTCAAGCCAGACGCTTATTTTGCTGTCGGTCATCTTCTTGCTTCTACTGTATTATTTTATTCCTTTGTCAAACAAAAATCAAAGTAAAAATTGCCAGAATCAACGGTAAATTTTCATACTATAAATGAGCAAATTTGAAAATTGCACAAAAACAAGAACCCCTCCGCCTCGCTAACGCTCGGCACCTCCCCTGAAGGCTAAACTTGACCCACAAATATATAAGGTGTAAAATAAAGTCCAAAGGGGGCAAGTCAAATGGAATTTGAATACTTGCAAGAAGTTTCCGAAATGGACAAAAGACTCACAAATCGAATGATAAAAACATTGCAAACACTGTCTGCCAATATTCGAAGCTCAATAATCGCATCGGTACAAAATGTATATGAAGCGAAAGCAATATACAGAATGTTGTCAAATAAAGAGTTCGCCGCAGAAAAAGTCATGCCTGCTGTAGTAGGAGAAACAAACAGGAAATTGATGGAATGCGGAGTAAAAACAGTATTGAGCGTTCAGGATACAACAGAAGTGGAGTATAAAACCAACGCCAAAGGGTTGGGCAATATAGGAACAGAGCCGTCGTTGAAAGGACTGCTGGTACATTCGGCAATAGCAGTCACAACAAACGGCATACCGTATGGAATGTTGTATCAGGAAATATGGTCGAGACCGTTCGAAGAATACGGAAAAAAACACAAACGCAAGGAATTGGATATAAGCGAGAAAGAAAGCAACAAATGGCTCAGATGCGTGGAAAAAACAAGCGGTTGTCTTGACAAGAATATACGTCAGATACAGGTTTGCGACAGAGAAGGAGATATTTTCGAACTGTTCAAGAAAGCAGAAGATGAAAAACAAGAGTATCTGATAAGAGCCTGTCATAACCGAAAAACGGAGTCGGAAACCTATTTGTTTGAAAGCCTTTCGCAGCAGCCGGAAGCCGGCGAAATCGTCATCAATGTTCCGAGAAATGCCCAAACAAAAACCCCTGCCCGCAAGGCTGTTTTGAGTATAAAGTTTTTAAGATCGCATATCAATGTACCTAAAAATCTGAAAAAGAAATATAAAGAGTGTCAGGGAATAGAAGTGTATGCGGTTCTTGCAGAAGAAAAGGATGCTCCTCAAGGGGTGAACCCTATTTCGTGGAGATTATTGACAAATATCCGTGTCGATAATTTTGACGAAGCTTATGAAAAAGTAGTATGGTATACACACAGATGGAAAATTGAAAGATTTCACTATGTCCTGAAAAGTGGATGCGGTATCGAAAAACTTCAGAACCGTTCCGCTCAGGCTCTGTCGAATCTCATATTCCTGTATTCTTTGATTTCCATACAAATTTTAGAATTGATGTACCTGTCACGCCAAATCCCCGATTTGCCCGGCGATGTTATTTTTGATGAAGAAGAGTGGCAAATTTTATACAAAGTTGCTCACAAAACCAAAAAAGCACCTCAGACAGTTCCAACTTTAAAAGAATTGGTTTGGTGTCTTGCAAAATTGGGAGGTTTTGCTGCTCGAAAATCGGATGGTGAGCCTGGCTTAAAGGTCATTTGGCAGGGGCTCGTTAAGTTGTTTTTTATCCTCGACAGTATCGATTTCATTTGATATTTTGTGGGTCAAGTTTAGCCTTCAGGGGAGGTGCCGAGCGTTAGCGAGGCGGAGGGGTTCTTGTTTTTGTGCAATTTTCAAATTTGCTCATTTATAGTTTCTTATTCAGAAAATCCATGATCGCCTGTTTTCTTTTTTGTCTTTCCTGTTTCTTCTTTTCCTTTTCCTTTCTCTTTCTCTCCGTTTCTTCTTCAGCTTTGCGGAGTTCCTCCGTCAACGGCAGATAATTTTCGTATACCATACGACACTGCTCTAAATCCTTCTCCGTGCCGGAAATACCTTTATATATCGTTTCAGCGTTTTGGAGCTGCTCCTGTGCCAGCTTTGCATAATAATACTGCCGCAGTACCTCTGCACGGGAAAAAAAGCGCCGTGCCTGCTCCAGCAGATCGTCCGCCCTGGCTTTTAAGTCCTTTATTTCGAGTTCCTTTATGATAACAGCACATTTTTCGGAAAGTTCCTTTGCATCTCCGTATTCGGGCATCAGATCAAAGGTGTTTTTGGCTTTTATCATGCTCTTGATGTTAAACTGACCGTTGTGGTAAATTTCGAGCGCCTGCT
This sequence comes from Treponema sp., assembly GCA_017392945.1. Taxonomy (GTDB): domain Bacteria; phylum Spirochaetota; class Spirochaetia; order Treponematales; family Treponemataceae; genus Treponema_D. Next base: position 54 of record JAFOSK010000052.1, on the reverse strand, counting down.
CATATTTTCTGGCATAGATACCCTGAATATTTCTGTCATTGATGGTATCCAGAT
>JAFOSK010000051.1 GCA_017392945.1 Treponema sp. | reverse complement strand
TCAACATAACGCTTGTCAACTATACACCTTTGGGAGTATAATGATGTTATGGGAAAGACAATCTATCATGGCTCAAAATCAATTATCGAAAAACCTATCTTTGAATTTGGAAAAGTCCGTAATGATTACGGTCTGGGTTTTTATTGCACGGAAGAATTAAGCATGGCAAAAGAATGGGGAGTTTCGAAAGATACTGACGGTTATGCGAACATCTATAAAATCGAAACAGATGGTCTTTCTATCTTTGATTTGAATTCTGATGAATATACAATCCTTCATTGGCTTGCAGTTCTTCTTGAAAACAGAATCTTCGATATTGGTTCCGCACTTGCCCAGGAAGCAAAGGATTATCTTCTCAAAAATTTTTCCGTTCCGTATAAAAAGTTCGACATTGTTACCGGTTTCAGAGCAGATGACAGTTATTTTTCTTTCGCACAGGATTTTATCAACGGTACGATTTCTGTTCGTCAGTTGGGAAATGCGATGAAACTTGGAAAACTTGGCAATCAGTTTGTTTTGAAAAGCAAGAAGGCTTTTAAAGCGATTCATTTTGAAGGCTACAAAATTGCAAAATCTTCTGAATGGTTTGCAAAGAGAGAATCACGCGATAAAAGCGCACGCCGTCAATATTTTGACGTAGAAAAAAACAAAAGACAACGCGGTGATTTGTACGTTATCCAGATTCTGGATGAGGAGATTAAAGCCGATGATCCACGCTTACGATAAGAATTATCTTTCAAAAGCACAAAGCTCGCTTGCATCAATGATTGACTTTGCAGTTTATGATTTGAAAATCCCTCTTGAAAAGTTTTATCAAAGTTTTTTAGCGTCCCCTGTATCTGAACGTTTTGAATCGGGCGAATCATCAATAATCGCTGGTCTTTCAGGTGTAGAACTAGCTCTGGAAGTAATAGGGGATGAAAATCTTGCAAAAAAATATCGTCCTGCAGCAAATCGAAGTCCGGAATATTGGACAGGTTGGGCGTTGGCATATTTTCAATGGCAGACTAATCTGACTTTTAAGCAGATAAACTCATTGATTCCCATTACAGAAATACTGGCTATGTATAATCCTTACCATGAAATGGATATTTCACAATTCTGTGACAAAATGACAGAGCTTTATAAATCCCGAAAATCCGAAACAAATCTCAAAAAATACCGCCTTGCAGCAGGCCTTTCACAAAGCGAATTGGCTGAAGTTTCCGGAGTACCGGTGCGCACAATTCAGCAATACGAACAGAGGGTAAAGAACATCAATGCGGCAAAAGCAGAAAGCGTTATTGCCCTTTCAAAAGCCCTTGAATGTCCGATAGAAATGCTGATGGAAGTGTAATTTTATGGCTATCGACTCTGTGAAAGTTTTTCTGTAAATTCCTAAAACGTAGGCACTGTGGTAAAATAAACACAGGAGCATACTTATGGCAAAAGAAAAAATTCCACCACACAAAGTCGTAATGACAGAAGGCAAAAGAGAAATCGTCAGAAGCCTTCTTGCTGAATACGACATCAAAGACGCTCATGACATCCAGGAAGCATTAAAAGATCTTCTCGGCAGTACAATCAAAGAAATGATGGAAGCTGAGATGGAAGATCATCTGGGGTATGAAAAATCAGAACGTTCTGACAATGATGATTATCGTAACGGTTATAAATCGAAAACTGTAAAATCAAGTATTGGCGAAGTTGAGCTTGAAGTTCCCCAGGACAGAAAATCAACCTTCGAACCTCAGGTTGTAAAGAAAGGCCAGAAAGATATTTCCGACATCGACCACAAAATCATTTCCATGTATGCAAAGGGAATGACAACCCGTCAGATTTCTGACACCATCGAAGATATCTACGGCTTTGATGTTTCTGAAGGTTTTATTTCAGATGTCACAGATAAAATACTTCCGCAGATTGAAGAATGGCAGAACCGGCCGCTTGATGATGTCTATCCGGTCATTTACATCGATGCCATTCACTATTCCGTCAGGGACAACGGCGTGATTGTCAAAAAGGCAGCTTATGTAATTCTTGGCCTCACTTGTGACGGCCGAAAGGAAGTTCTGTCACTCGCCATAGGCGAAAATGAGAGCGCTAAGTTCTGGCTGAACGCTCTCAACGAGCTTAAGAACCGTGGAGTGCAGGATATTATGATTATCTGTGCTGACGGGCTTACAGGAATCAAAGAGGCGATAACGGCCGCCTTCCCAAAAACTGATTATCAGCGCTGCATGGTTCACATGGTCCGCAACACTCTGAAATATGTTGCCTCAAAAGACATGAAATCATTTGCCGCTGACCTGAAGACTATTTACAATGCACATTCCGAAGAGGAAGGCCGGAAAGCCCGGGACCGGGTGGTTGAAAAATGGTCATCAAAATATCCTAACTCCATGAAGCGCTGGATAGAGAATTGGGATGTAGTTGTTCCGATTTTCAAGTTCTCTAAGGATGTCAGAAAAATCATTTACACCACGAATGCGATTGAAAATCTGAACTCCTGCTACCGTAAACTCAATCGTCAGCGCAGCGTCTTTCCAAGTGACCAGGCTCTGCTCAAAGCCCTGTACCTTGCTACTTTTGAAGCAACAAAAAAATGGACTCAGCCGATTCATAACTGGGGCCAGGCCTACGGCGAAATGCGCATAATGTACGAAGACCGTCTGCCTGACTAATCATAAAAAAGACAGCTTCCTGCAGCGAAGCTGTCTTTAGTGTTTTACTCTTGATAAAAAATCAGCAGTATTTTATATTCAGAAAAGAAACAGTAGCTGTCAGCTGCTTACGGGATACACCCGCATTAATTTTTTTTACCGCAGCCTACTGAATTTACAGAAAAGACTTCGCAGTCTCCAAAAAGCCTTTTGACAAAAATCCTTCTTCCTGCCCTGTGCGCCAATTCAATTTCTGAAACTTAGCCCGAATCATTCTTTCAAAACCATCTTTGTAACAAGCCATAATTGCAGTGCTG
>JAFOSK010000050.1 GCA_017392945.1 Treponema sp. | reverse complement strand
GTTATGTGAAGGTGAAGCGAGGCGGAGTTGAATTGAGTAAGAAGATATATTTTTTTAAAACCCGAATTGATGCAGTTTGAAAGCGGAATGTCTACAAGACGGTATTTTCCTCCGAACGAGACTGCAGGTTTTGCCCTTTCTTTTGTAAGTGGATAAAGACGGGTTCCTTTTCCGCCTCCTAAAATCAGACATATAACTCTTGGTTTAAATCTTTCAACAAACGCCATAACATAATTATAAAGGCGAAAATCAGATAATTCAACATATTGATTTCTATATTTTACCCGAATTTTCTAAACATGTTTTTTTCAAAGCCGATACTAATAATAGAAGTCGTTATTCACAAAATTGGGGGTCACATGATAAGAGGTTGGTACACAGGTGCAAGCGGAATGAATGCACAGCAGAACCGTTTGGACGCAATTTCTAACAATCTTGCAAACGTAGATACAGCCGGTTATAAAAAAGATGTAACTGTAAGCAAGTCTTTCCCGGAACTTTTGCTCCGCCGTATGAATCTTGACGGAGTATATGAAACACCTTTTGGTTCTGCAGAGGCTGCTCCAATAATCGGAAAACTTGGTCTTGGCGTAGAAACAAATGAAAATTACACTGATTTTACACAGGGATCATTCAGACAGACTGATTCAAATACAGACATTGCATTTGGCGGAGAAGGTTTTTTTGCAGTACAGACTCCTCTTGGCGAACGCTATACTCGTGATGGAAACTTTATCCTTGGAAAAGAAGGAATATTGCTTACAAAAGACGGTTACCCAGTACTTGGTGAAAAAGGTTATATCCATGCAGAAACAGATAAGTTCACTGTAAATGAAGACGGAATGATTTATTCTGAAAAAAATAATGAACTAATTGACCGCTTTAAGGTTGTCCGCTTTGACAATGAGAGATACCTAAAAAAAATGGGAACTAATCTGTATTCAGATAATGACATTTCTGGTCCGGCTCATATTGCAGAAGGAAATGAACGTCCTCGTTTTGTTCAGGGGTATCTTGAAACTTCGAATGTAAACGTAGTAAACGAAATGGTTCAGATGATTGAAGTAAACCGTGCTTATGAAGCAAACCAGAAGACAATCACAAGCGAAGACAGCATGATGGGAACTCTCTGGAGCAAGACTGCTGTATTCAACGGACGTTAATAAAGGAAGGTAAATTATGGTAAGAAGCTTATGGACAGCCGCAACAGGCATGAACGGACAGCAGTCAAATATTGATGCAATTTCAAACAACCTTTCAAACGTAAATACAACGGGTTTTAAACAGCAGAGGGTTGAATTCGAAGACTTGATCTATCAGAATGTAAAGCTTGCTGGAACTCCAGCAACGGAAGATACAGTTACTCCTGTAGGAATTCAGCAGGGAAGTGGCGTAAAGCTTGCTGCAACACAGCGAATCATGAAGCAGGGCTCTCTCCAGAATACCGGAGTTGATACGGATGTTGCAATTGTTGGAGAAGGTTTTTTTCGTGTTCAGAAATACGACGGAAGCTACGCATATACCCGCGACGGTTCGTTCAAGGTTGACTGTAACGGTCAGTTGGTTACTTCGAATGGTCTGCGTGTTCAGCCAGAAATCATACTTCCTGAAGGCTACGATGTTTCTACAATGAATATTACCCAGACAGGCCGCGTAAGTGTAAAGGTAAACGGTGGAAACGAACCTGTGGAAGTTGGTCAGCTCGAGTTGTTCCGGTTTCCAAATGCTGTAGGTCTTCAGGCAGACGGAGACAACCTTTTTCTTCAGACAAATGCTTCGGGCGAAGCTTTTGGCGGTCGCCCTGGTTTTGAAGGCTTTGGTGATACACGGCATAAATTCCTTGAGATGTCGAACGTTTCTGTTGTAAATGAAATGGTTCAGATGATTGTTGCACAGCGTGCCTACGAGTTCAATTCAAAGGCAATTCAGACTTCGGACAACATGCTTAATACAGCTGTAAATCTTAAGCGCTAGAACAGGGCTGTGTAAGAGGTGAGTTATGAATTTTGAACTTGTGAAATCCCTCGGCTCTGTTTCAGTGCCTGGAACAATTGCTAAAGAAGGCCGCTTGAACGGGGACGTTACGACAGGTTTTGAAGGTACCTTTTCCAGCATGTTAGATAAGGCTGCAAAGCCTCGCGGTGCAGCCTTGAGCGGAAACGTTCCGGAAAACAGGACAATTGACCGCACTAGCAAGCTCTATGAAAAATCAATGGAGCTTGAATCATTCTTTGTAAAGCAGATGCTCTCTCAGATGCGTAAAACTGTTACAAAATCATCGCTTGGTGGAGAAGGCTTTGCCGGCCAGATGTATGAAGATATGCTTTACGATGAATATGCAGAAAAAATGACAAAATCCGCCGGATTTGGTCTTGCTGATCAGATTTACTTGAGTCTGAATGTATAAAAAAATATCCCTGGAATTATGGTTCGGAAAGAGGGGGATTCGAACCCCCGGTGGCATTTCTGTCACGCACCCCTTCCAAGGGTGTACCTTAAACCGCTCGGACATCTTTCCAAAATACTCAGTGATTTTACAATTAATCAGTAAATTGCACAAGTCGTCTTATTGCGGTAGAATAGCAGCATGAAAAAAGCTGGTTTGCCGGAAGATTTGCACGGCGTTCATATTCATTTTGTTGGAATCAAGGGAACCGGAATGGCCGCCCTTGTGGAAATATTGCATAACCGTGGTGCAGTAATTACAGGAAGCGATGTTTCAGAAAGATTTTATACCGATGAAATCCTTGAAAAACTTGGTCTTAAAGCTCTTCCATTTTCAAAAGATAACATAAGTGATTCAGTTCAGCTTGTAATTTATTCATCCGCATATAATGCAGAAAAAAATCCGGATCTTGCGGAAGCTCGGAAAAAGGGTGTTCCGTGCCTGCTTTATACAGAGGCCTTGGGGGCTTATTCAGAACGCGCTTACAGTGCAGGTATCTGCGGTGTTCATGGAAAAACCAGTACAACTGGACTTGCTGGTACAGTCCTTAAGGAACTTGACCTTCCGTGTCAGGTTCTTGCCGGAAGTGTAATTAATTCATTTGGAAATACATGTACTTATACGTCTCCTGGCTGTGCAAATGCGGAAAAGCATTTTTTTGTTGCAGAAACATGCGAATACCAGAAGCATTTTATGTCTTTCTGTCCAAAGAAAATTATTCTTACCAGTGTAGAGCCGGATCATCAGGATTTTTATCCTACCTATAAAGATATCCGTGATGCATTTGTAGAATACATCCTTAAGCTGCCGCAGAACGGAACTCTGATTTACTGTGCGGACGATAAAGGTGCTGTAGAAACCGCAAAAATAGCTGCAGAAAAGCGGCCTGACATTCAGATGATTCCGTACGGGGAAAATGCTTACGGGGACTATAAGCTTACGTTTGGTTCTGTAATAAATGAGAAAAATTGTTTCAATATTTCTTCTCTAGGAGATTTTACGCTGTCAGTTCCAGGAAGGCATGAAGTGCGCGATGCTGTTGCTGCAGTTGCCCTTGCAGCTGAACTTTTGCGTACTGCCGGAAAAAATCCTCTTGATTATGTAGATAATATTCGTAAAGGTCTATCTTCTTTTTCTGGTGGAAAGCGTCGCAGTGAAATTATCGGACGTGGCAAAACAAAGAGCGGGAACAGCGTAATCGTAATTGATGATTATGGTCATCACCCTACAGCCGTAAAAACAACACTTTCAGGTTACAGGGATTTTTACAGCGGACGAAAAATAATTGTTGATTTTATGAGTCATACATATTCACGTACTCAGGCTCTTTTAGATGAATTTGCATCCAGCTTTATTGGTGCAGATGAAATTATATTGCATAAGATTTATTCTTCTGCCCGTGAAAATGCCGCTGATTTTTCAATAAATGGCCATACTTTGTTTGAAAAAACAAAGGAATATTTCAAAAATGTACATTATTTTGAAGAAATTCTTGACGCTTCTGATTTTGTCCTTGAATTGCTGGATTCTACTCTTGATAAGACAAAATATCCTGACGGATATCTTTTTGTAACGATGGGTGCGGGTGATAACTGGAAGCTTGGAAAGAAAATTTTAGAAGAACTGGAGAAATAATATGACAAGCATGACGGGATATTCTTATGAGGAAAAATCTACGGAGACAGCTGTTGTTTCTGTAGAAATTAAATCGGTTAATTCACGTTTTCTAGATCTTAATATCAATCTTCCGCCGTTCCTGAATCCGCTTGAAGCTTTTTTCAGGATCAAAGTGACAGAAAAAATCGTGCGCGGCAAAATTGACGTTAATATCCGCATTAAGGAATTAGAAAGTGATACAGAAGTTATTGCTGATTCTGCCGCTGCAAAGTCTTATTTTGAAGCTATCAAAAAAGTCAGCGAAGCCTGCGGATATGATTCTAATAATATTCCTCTTTCACTTATAATAAGTCAGCCGGGCGTTTTGAATGTTAGCAAGACTTACGATGTTGAAAAATACCGCAATCTGATCGAACCAGTTTTTGATTCTGCTATGCAGAAATTTGTTGCAGACAGGGTTAGGGAAGGCGAAAACCTTAAGATTGATTTATTGGAAAAACTTAGTAAACTTGATGAATGTGCTGCTTTCTTCAAGGATTGGCAACCAAAGATGGAAGAAGCATTTAAAAATCAGATTACTGCAAAATTCAATGAACTTTTGGGCGATAATGCTGATCAGAACCGCATAATGACAGAAACAGCCGCAATGCTTGTAAAGTACACAATCAATGAAGAAATCGTGCGCCTTCACAGTCATTTGAAGGCAATGCGCAATGAAATTACAGAAAATCCGGTTCCTGGAAAGAAACTTGATTTTATATGTCAGGAAGCAAACCGAGAGATTAATACCATAGGTAGTAAAAATCAGTTTGCTGAAGTTGGTGCAATGGTAATAAAAGCAAAAGATTCTCTTGAAAATATCAGGGAACAGAGTAAGAATGTAGAATAGCAGGATCCAATGCCATGCGGTCATTGAGCTTGTCGAAATCTGTAAATGTTGTGAAAGCAATTTCCTTACAGGTGGTTTCGAGAGCCTCAACCACCGTTAAATTAATTGCTTTGATATCAGAATCCTGCAAATTTATAAACATTCTAAAGGTGGAAAAATGACTTTGAAGAAAGATTTAAGGATTGCAATCAGCGGAAAATCTGGTTGTGGCAATACTACCGTAAGCACGCTGCTTTCAGAAAAACTTGGTGTTAAGCTTATAAACTATACTTTCCGTCAGCTTGCTGCAGAGAAAGGACTTACGCTTGCACAAGTAATAGAAAATGCAAGAACAGACGACAGTTACGATATTTTTGTAGATAATCATCAGGTTGAGCTTGCTCGTGCAGAATCCTGCGTTTTGGGAAGTCGCCTTGCAATATGGATGCTAAAAGAAGCTGATCTTAAGGTTTATCTGTATGCAAGCGATGACACCCGTGCAAAACGTATTCTGAATCGGGAGGGGGGGGACCTTCAGCAGATAAAAGACTTTACTGCAATGCGTGACAGCGAAGACAGCCGTCGTTACCTAAAATTATATCAGATAGATAATAATAAATATGATTTTTGTGACATGATAATAGACACAGCAAATTATAATCCGTCACAGATCGTAGATTTGATTCTTACAGAATTAAAGAAACGTGGATTTATCGAGTAGAAAATTCATAAAAAAAGCTGCAAGAAAGAATGAGATGAGGTGTTTCAATGACCTGTAATCTCAAACTTTCATGCAGCCTTTTTTTTCACAGATTTTATAATCTGGGCTTAGTCAATCTTATTAAAGAAATCGTCATCTTCATTTGCCGGTCTGATTTCGGATTTTGCATTTCCAGCATTTTCTTCATCCTTGGACATTGATTCTGCATATGAAGAATCATCTTCCACCTTAAAATTGCTGATTTCATCAGATACGCGCTGAATACTCTGGCTGTTTTCCTCAGTTACATTGATGACGTTCTGCATTGTTTTGTTAAGGTTTTCTACGCTGGAATTAATATCGTTCATCTCTGTGTTAATTGCAAGCGTAATTTCTCCAAGCTTCTGCATACCGACAAGAATTTCTTTTGAACCTGCCTCGATTACTGTAGAGGAATTTTTTACGTCTCCAGTAATAGAATTGATTGAGCGCATTGCTTCTAGCACCTGATCTGAACCGGCTTTTTGTTCGTCCATTGCGTTTTTGATAACCGATTCCTGCGTACTTACGGTTTGAGTATGATCGAAGATTGTATCGAACTGAGACTGAAGGTTTTTTGCGTCTGCCGACATGGCTTTGATTACTTCCTGGAAGTTTACAAGGACTTCTGCAATTTTTTTACCCTGTGCGTTTGAATCTTCCGCAAGTTTTCGGATTTCCCCGGCAACTACAGCAAATCCTTTTCCTGCTTCACCTGCATGGGCTGCCTCGATTGCGGCATTCATGGCAAGGAGGTTTGTTTGGTCGGCAATGTTCTGAATGACTTTTGTCGCCTGCAGCAAGCCTTCTGAATCTGCAGCAATACGATTTGCCATTTCTACGGTTGTAGTTACGGTTGTACGGCCTGTTTCTGCGGATTCAGTAAGAAGCTGTACGTTTGCCTGGTTCTTTGCAAGAATTGATGTAACAGAAGCAATATTCTGGACCATCTGTTCAACAGCAGAAGATGACTGAGATACGTCTTCTGCCTGACGTATAATAGCCTTGTTAAGAACTTCAATATTCTTTGCAATTTCCTTAAGGGTGCCGTCTGTTTCTTCTACAGAAGAACTCTGATCTTCTACCTTGTTTTTGATGATGGAAATCTTTGTGCTGATATCGTCAAGGGCTGTTGAAGAAGTGTTCATGCTTGTAGAAAGGTTTGAACTTACCTCGTTCATTACCTTGCTTTCGCTGATAACTGATTTAAGTGAGCTTGCAATCTTTTCTATAGTAAGGTTGAAGTATTCTGCCATTGCCCCGAGCTCATTGTTTGCTTTTGAAGGGATTCTTACGGTAAGATCTCCGTCTCCTTCGGAAATGTTCTTAAGAATTTCGATAAAGCCGAGCAACGGTTTCGAAATACTGTGTCCAAGCATGATTGAAATGAATACAGAAATAACAATGCCGGCAATGATTGCAATTGTAAGAATGTAAAGGACAGAATTCGTACTTGCATTCATGATATCAAGGGAAATAATCATCGCATAGTCAAGAATACAGTAATCATTCTGACTAGGCAGGATTCGGATTTCTGCTTTTCGACCGCCCATTACTGTTTCGCGTGAAATTCCGTATGCACCAGCAAAGTAGTTTTTAAGGGAAGGTATGTCTAGTTCAGAGCAGTGCTTTAGTTCTACCTGCGGGTCAAATGGATTTAAAACAATGTTTGCGTTTGCATCCAGAACAATGAATGTTATGTCGCCCATTGTAGATTCATCACCGAGCATTGTAAGAAAAGCTATAGGATCAATTTCAAGAATACTTATACCGCTGCCGTCCGGAAGCACTGTAGTACATAGCATGACGATATTGTCATTTTCATCTTTTATAAGAGGAGAGAAATAAGGTGTTCCCTCCTGATTCAGGGTTGCATCCCACCAGTCCTGGCTTTCTGCAAATTCATAGTTCATTGAATATTCTGGATATGAATATGCTGTCCCGTCAAAAGTCAATATGCTTGCAGACAGTATGTAATCATTCGAAGAAGAAACCATTTCACATATAGTAAGGATGTCGTCTTCTGAATTCTTAGCCACAGCTTCATTTGCGAGCATTATATTGGAATTTTGAATACCTTCCAGAAATGCAGACACGGTTGAGTCCGTGAGCCTCATTACGGTTGAAAGCTTTTCCGTGAACGTATTGTTGTTAAGTGGTCTTATTCGCAGGAAAATCGTTATTCCCAAAAGCAATAGAAGAACAGTAGTCTCTATCAATACACCAAGAACAATTTTTGTTGATATAGATCCGCGTTTTTTTATTTTTTTCTTCATAACAAACCTCATTGGTCTGATTTTACACTATTTTTGTAAAAATTTCTACAAAAAAATATTTGCATGATTAAAATATTGTGTTATCATAAAAAAAAATCAATTTTTTTTATGACACATGAGGAGGAATTGTATATGAAAAAAATTAAGGTTTTATCGATATTTGCTGGTCTTTTTCTTATGACTAATCTTCTTTCTGCTCAGTCTGCAGAAGAAATCATGAAAAAATCAAAGACTCTTCCTTGTCCAGAATATTCTATCGGAACACTGATTATGGATATTATAGATAAGAATGGAACTGTTTTGGAACACCGTATTTTGAATGAAATCGGAGATGAAAAGGAAAGCCTTCGTCACGTTGTATTTGATTTCCGTTCTCCTGCTTCAGTTAAGGATACACGTATTCTTCAGGCTGAAAAAATGGGCCGAGATGATGAAAAGTGGATTTTCCTTCCATCTTTAAAGACAACACGTCGTATTGCGAACGCAGAACGTTCTAAATCATTCGTAGGTTCTGAATTTACTTACAACGATATGACTGTAAGAAAGTTTGAAGATGATGCCTATGAAATGCTTGACGAAAATGTAACGATGGATATTGGCGGCAAGAGTGAACGCCTGTGGAAAATCAAGGAAACTCCTGTTGCAAAGAAAAATGTAGAATATACATACCTTATCAGATACATAGACAAGGTTTCTTATCTCCCATTACTTGAGGAGTATTATGACAAGAACGGTAAGCTCATTAAGCTTCGTTCAATAACTAAACATGAAGAAGTTACCAGTGAAAGTGGAAAGAAGTATTGGCTCCGACGCGAAAACATAATGGAAAATAAAGTTACAGGGCGTACAACTCGTGTAGCTGTAGACAAAATGACTTTTGATAAGCCAATTTCTGAGCGCTATTTTACACAGAACTGGCTTAATACAGGAAAATAACATTTATTCTACGGAATCTGCCGTATTCTGATTATTGAATTGGAGCATACGGAGGTCTTTTTTTAAGGATTTATTATGAATATTTCAAAGAAATTTCTTTTGTCCGCTGTTGCAATCGCTCTTGCAAGCGGGGTATTTGCTGATGAATTTGATGATTATGGCTATGAAGACAGCTATGAAGAACAGCCGGCTGCAAAGGTTGAAGTTGGCGGAAAAGTTGAAGTTACAGCCAGATCTTATGTTGATCAGCGTAAGAATAAGAATGTGATCAATTGGATTAACAAAAAAATCGAGCAGAAAGAGGAGCGTTATAGTTTCGGTGAATATCCTATGGAAGCAAGTCCTTCTGCAAAGTTGAATTTTACGTATTCCGGCTTAAGCTCTGATCTTGACCTTAAGCTTAAGTTTGACGGTAATTCTCTTGGTGAATACAATTGGGACATTCTTGACGAATTTACAGCCCGTGCTTACGTAGGCAACGCTCAGTTTGAGGTCGGAAAGATGCGTGTTGTATGGGGAAAGGGTGATAAGCTTCATGTAATCGATAATTTCAATGCAAACGACTACACTGACTATATCATCCCGGATTATATTGACCGCCGCATTGCAGAACCAATGTTCCGTGCTGTTTATAGTACTAACAGCAATGTAAAAATTGAAGGTATTTATACTCCTATGATGACTGTTGACCGTCTTGCTTCAAGCGGTGTGTGGCAGCCTAAAGCAACAAAATCGCTGACAACAGAAGTTACAAAGCTTATTACTGCAAGACTTTCTGCTGCTCTCGCTGCAAATGACGGTGCTTCTCTTGCTAAGCTTTCTTCATTCTCTGCTGATGATCTTTATCCTGATACACATCAGTTAAAGTATGGTCAGGCTGGTGTACGATCAACATTTACACTTGGTTCTGTTGATCTCGGTGTAAGCTACTATTACGGTCATAACAAGCAGCCTTCTGCAAATCTTAAGAGTCTTTTCGAAGCTGGTGCTGCTGCTGAAATGACAAAAAAAATCAATCAGTTTGCAAGTATACCTGCTGTCGCTCAGATGTTTGCAGATAAGCTTGGTTTGGGGTCTACTGCTGCTCTTGCAGGTTATACAGCTGCGTTGAACAATTATCTTGCTGGGTATCAGGCAAAAGCTGATGTTCCGGAGCTTGATTATGATCAGATGCAGGTATTCGGTTTTGAAGCTGCTGGAATTCTTTTCAGCCGCCTGAACAGCCGTCTTGAAGTTGCTTATACCCTTACAAAAGATATTGCCGGTGACGATCCATGGGTTCATAACAACAGTATTGGCTGGGTTGCAGGTTTTGATATCGATCTTCCGATTCACAATGTAAATCTTAACATCCAGAACAACGGTAAGTATGTTTTGAACAATCATAAGATTGGTTCTGAGACATTCGCTCCGTTCAGTGCAAGTGATACTTACAGATATACTCTTATTGATTTTATCTTCCGTACATCTTATGAACAGTATGACGTAGACTATGATCCTTCTGGATGCTACACAAATAATAAGATTGTTGTTGACATTACAGACACATGGAACCATGAGAAAATCAAGCTTGATCTTAAGGGAATCTACGGTATTGAACGCGGAGATCTTCTTATCATGCCGACAATATCATTTGTTGTAAAAGATGACTGGAAGCTTGATTTGAGCGGTCTTTATATCTGGTGTAAGGATTCTGACAGTGAATTTGACGGTTGGGAACGCAACAGTTTTGCTCAGATCGGAGTTTCTTACCAGTTCTAAGTGGTTTTTAACTTGATAATCTGATAGAATAAGGCTGCTGGAATTATCCGGCAGCTTTTTTTTAGCACTTTATAAAAAGCTAAAATGCATATGTGAAAAGATTTAGTTTTCGACATCTTTTTATTTTGTACTGTAAGAAATTATGAAAAATGAAAATACGTATTTTTCTGAATTGCCGGGTTCAAGAATATCAGCAGAAGTTTCTCGTGGTAAGATAAGGCGCATTCTTGGAATAGATCCCGGACTTGCAAATACAGGATTCGGAATAATTGATTGCTGTAACGGAAAATACCGCATGGTAAGTTACGGCGTAATAGAAACAAAATGTTCGTGCACTCATTCAGAGCGGCTTTTAAGCATTTATTCAAGGCTCCAGGCTGTAATAGATGAATTTCAGCCTACGGAAGCATGCATGGAAGCTCTTTTTTTTGCAAAAAATGTTACCAGCGCAATTTCTGTTGCGGAGGCGAAGGGCGTTGTTACGCTCTGTCTTGCACAGAATGCAATCCCTGTTTCTGAATATAAGCCGAATCAGATAAAAAAGGCCGTTACCGGTACTGCTGCCGCTGAGAAAGAGCTTGTGGAAAAATATGTTCAGCTGTTGTTAAAGCTGAAAACTGTACCATCACCAGATCATGCGGCAGATGCTCTTGCTGGAGCGATCTGTCATATTCATTCTGCGGTTTTTTCTTAGCGGATAAACATTGCATCACCGTAGCTGAAGAATCTATAGCGTGCTTCTACGGCTTTTTGGTACGCGTTTAGAATATTTTCCCGGCCGGCAAAAGCGCTTACGAGCATAATCAATGTGCTTTCAGGAGTATGAAAATTGGTGAACATCTGATCTACTGTCTTAAACTTATATCCCGGATACATGAAAATATGAGTGCTTGAAGTTCCTGCTTTTACAAAACCGTTTTCATCTGCCGCAGATTCAAGTGTACGGACAGAAGTTGTTCCAACCGCAAGGACAGGTCGGCCGTCTTTTTTTGCTTGATTTATTTTGTCTGCAGTGCTCTGTGGGATTGTAAAAACTTCCTCATGCATTTTGTGATCTTCTATGTTCTCTTCTCGTACGGGAAGGAATGTTCCAAGGCCTACGTGAAGCGTTACAAAGTCGCGTTCAATGCCTTTTTGACACAGTCGCTCAAGCATTTCTTCTGTAAAGTGCAGTCCTGCGGTAGGGCAGGCCGCGCTTCCGGTTTCTTTTGCGTATACGTTCTGGTAGCGTTCGCTGTCTTCATCTGTGTCTTCGCGCCTTATGTACGGCGGCAGAGGAATGTGTCCGTTGTGTTCAAACCATTCTTCTGTAATTGTAAAATCAAAGTGCATTGCACGAAATTCTGTTCCTGCATTTCCGGGATGATCAATGATTGTTCCGATTGAACCATCCGGAAATTTATAGCGCATACCGGGTTTTTGTTTTTTTGCGCCTTTTACCATTGTATTCCAGACATTTCCGTTTCTGTCAATCTGATTAAGGAACATAAATTCCTGTTCCCGACCGGTTGTCTCTTTGATTCCGTAGCAACGGGCCCGTCTTACTTTTGAATTGTTAAAAATCATCAGTGTTTCAGGCTTGATAAGATCCGGCAGATCGCTCATCATGTGGTGTTCAACTTGACCTGTATGACGGTTGAGGAGCATAAGCTTGTCTTGTCCTCTTATTCCGCTTGGATGTTGTGCAATAAGTTCTTCCGGTAAGTCAAAATTAAAATCTGTAAGTTTCATAATGTTCTCTTAAAATATTAGTTAAACAGCGAATTTTGCTGTGATGCCTCTGATTTTTTGTATTCCAGTCCAAGGTGATTATAGCCTTTTTCTGTAACGATCCTTCCACGGGGTGTTCTTTGTAGAAGTCCGCACTGAATAAGATAAGGCTCGTAGTATTCTTCCAGGGTGTCCTGGCTTTCTCCGATGGAAATGGCAAGGGTTTCTGCTCCTACAGGACCTCCGCTGAAATTTGTTATTATGGTGCGAAGAATTTCGCGGTCAATGCGTTCTAGTCCAAGTGCATCTATTTCCAGTCTGTTAAGACCTGCTTTGACAACTCCTGAAGTGATCGAATCCTTTTTCATGCTTGCGGCATAATCGCGCATACGGCGGAGGACTCTGTTTGCAACACGAGGCGTTCCTCTTGAACATTGTCCCATCAACAGGGCTGCATCCTGATCAACCTTTACATTGAGGATTTTTGCAGAACGCATTATTACAGCTGCGAGTTCTTCTTTTGAGTAGTATTCAAATCGCTGGATTATTCCAAAGCGGCTTCTAAGCGGACTCGCTACGGCTCCTGCTTTTGTTGTTGCTCCAACGAGCGTAAAACGTGGAATAGGAATTCGCACTGTTCGTGCGGCTGCTCCCTGACCGATTACCCAGTCAAGCTCGTAGTCTTCCATGGCAATGTAAAGCAATTCTTCGATTGTATGTTTAAGCCGGTGGATTTCGTCAATAAAGAAAACCGTTCCCTCTGTGATTGTAGAAAGAATTCCTACCAAATCCTTTGGTTTTTCAAGGGCAGGGGCACTGGTAATCTTAAAATCACTTCCAAGTTCATGCGCCGCAATCTGTGCAAGCGTAGTTTTTCCAAGTCCAGGAGGTCCAATAAGAAAAAGATGATCCAGCGGTTCGTGACGCTCCTTTGCGGCATTTATAAAAATGCTCAGGTTTTCCTGCACTTTACGCTGTCCTATAAAATCCCGGAGCAGTTGAGGTCTCAAGTTTATGCCTTTTTCGCTTTCATCGTCAAAATCAGAAAAATTCATATCAGAGCGGACGATGTGAAGTAAACTGTCATTCTGAAGCTTTTGTTCCTGCTGTATTTTCATCTTGCAATCTCCATAAGGATTTTTCTGAACAATGTATCTTCTTTTTCTGTCTGAGATTTTGACTCGAATGATTCTTCCTTTGAAAGAAGAGGCAATACGTCTGAAAGCGTTTTTTCTATCTGTTGGCGGTCGAAACCCATTTCTATAAGTGATGCGACAACAGCTTCGTACTCCCTGTTTTTGCGCTGCTGTTGTGTAAATTCTGGAATCGTGAGTTTCCCTTTTAAAGACAGCATCATTTTTGCAGCAGTTTTTTTGCCGATTCCAGGAATTTTTTCAAGTCCGTTTATATCTCCTGAGTCAAGAATGCCGACAAGCTCCTTTATTGATATGCTGCTCATTATTTTTATGGCTGCTTTTGGTCCTAAACCGTCAACTTTTATCAAATCAAAGAAAAGTTCCCGTTCTTCATTTGTTGAAAATCCGTATAAATCCATGCCATTTTCATAGTGATTCAGATATGTATAAACTTTTCCCTGTGTACCGACTGCTGGAAAGCTGTTAAGACATGAGTCCGGCACGCATATATCCCATTCGATGCCGTTCGTCTCTATGAGAAGTTGTTTAGGTGCTTTTGCCGTAATAGTTTACGGAGTTGTTTCCCAGTACGGATTAAGC
Organism: Treponema sp.; assembly: GCA_017392945.1. GTDB lineage: Bacteria > Spirochaetota > Spirochaetia > Treponematales > Treponemataceae > Treponema_D. The sequence goes on along the minus strand of JAFOSK010000050.1, from coordinate 86 downwards.
GGACTTGCTACCGCAACAGTAATGGCAGGTATTCTTTTAATTCTGCTCGGCGTTTTTAAGATGGGCGGTCTTGTAAAGTTCATTCC
>JAFOSK010000049.1 GCA_017392945.1 Treponema sp. | reverse complement strand
TAGACTTGAACAATCTTATTGTACACCTTCGAGGAAAGCTTTTTTGCTATAAGCTTTTGTCTCTCACCCGCATAGCGGGTGGTTTATTATGAAAATATTTCGCTTCGCTACATATTTTCACGGGCTCACGAGCCCATAAATACGTCGAGTCAAGGCACGCTAACGCTTAAAGCCTTGACTTCGCCGTTTTGAGTTTTTTTACTACCCCATCAATCAAAAAGTTCCAGGAGCAGAAAACTCCGGGAACCCTTTAAGTCTGCGTAAAAAAAGCGCAGAAAATCAGAACGAGTCTAGTCCGCCGGCCTTAACCTGGAAGTGCGAAAATTCCATGCTGAAACTTGCACGTCCTTGAGTTGCAGAACGAAGGTTTGTACTAAAACCGAACATCTTAGCCATAGGAGCCTGCGCATGAACAATGTCTCCGCCAGCCTTAGAATCCTGACCAAGAATCATTCCGCCGCGCTGTGTCATCTGACTCATCGCATCACCTACAAATTCCTTAGGGCAGGAAATATCTACGTTCATTACAGGCTCAAGCAGCTCAGGACTTGCCATATTGCAAACCTTGTCAAAAAGCTGTGCAGCACATGCTTCATAAGCAAATGTCGAAGCCGTAAGTTCGTCATATTCAATTCCTGTTACAGTTACGGCAATATCCGCACAAGGATAACCGTAGTTAATGCCGGAATCCAGACAAGACTTAAATCCACTTTCAATAGCAGAATAAATTTCATCCGGAATTTCCTGCTTTCTAACCGTACATGAATAGCTGTTTCCAGAACCTGTTTCACGCGGCTCAACACGTACAGAAAGTCCTGCACGGTTTTCTTTCCCAGCAAGAACCTTTTCAAATACATCAGAAGTTTCAGCCGCAGCAGTAACTGATTCCCTGTAAGTAACCTGAGGAGCACCAACGCGGCACTGAACTTTAAAATCATCCTTCATCCGGGTAACAAGTACATCCAGATGAAGCTCACCCATTCCGCTGATTATAAGCTGACCAGTTTCTGCATCTTCGTGATATGTAAATGTCGGGTCTTCCTTAGAAAGGATTTCGAGCGTTTCATTCATTTTGTCGCGTTCGCTCATGCTTTCCGGCTCAAGTGCAACGGAAATTACAGGCTGAGGGAATACTGGCTCTTCAAGAAGAACTGGAAAACCTTCGCTTCCAATAGAATCTCCAGTCTGTGCAAGTTTAAGTCCAACAAAAACCGCAATATCGCCGGCTTCTACAGTATTTACAGGCTCAGACTTATCCGCATGCATACGCAAGATTCTGTTCACACGCTCACGTTTTTTCTTATTGATGTTAAGAATCTGAGTTCCAGAAGAAATTTTTCCCGAATACATGCGCACGTAGCACAAAGATCCCATTTCCTTGTCATACTGAATCTTAAATACAAGACCAAGAGCCTGTTTAGAAGCATCGCAAGGAATCTGAACTTCTTCTTCCTTATCCTTCTTTACGTGAATTCCCTTTGCCGGCGGAATATCCGTAGGGCACGGCAGGTAGTCAATTACAGCATCAATCAAAGGCTGAACACCCTGATTGTGACGGCTAGACCCCATTACAACAGGCACAAGCGCACGGTTTACAGTTGCCTTTCTAAGTGCAGCCTTAATCTGGGAATCGGAAATTTCGCCGCCTTCAAGATAAATTTCAGCAAGTTCATCATCAGCAGAAGCGACCTTGTCTATAAGAGTTTCGCGCCATGCCTTAGCATCATCAAGACGAGAAGCATCAATGTCGCTTACAACAACATTTTCCCCTTCTTCACCTTCAAAACGAAGTTCTTTCATTGCAATCAGGTCAATCAAACCTTCAAATTCCTGTCCCTGACCAATCGGAATCTGCAATGCAGCACATTCAACACCGAATTTATCTTCAATATCTTTCATGGAACCAAAAAAATCAGCTCCAATGCGGTCCATCTTGTTCATGTAAACAATTCGCGGAACGCAAAAATTATCAGCCTGCTTCCATACAGTTTCTGTCTGAGGCTGAACACCGTCAACTGCACAGATTACCGCAACGGCACCATCAAGAACACGCAGAGAACGCTCAACTTCTGCCGTAAAATCTACGTGACCCGGAGTATCAATAATATTAATCTGACAGCCTTTCCATGTAGTGGTTGTAGCCGCAGAACAGATTGTAATTCCCCTTTCCTGCTCCTGCTGCATCCAGTCCATTGTTGCCTGACCGTCATCAATTTCGCCTATCTTATGAATTTTTCCAGTATAAAACAAAATACGTTCTGTAGTCGTAGTCTTTCCGGCATCAATATGCGCCATGATTCCAATATTGCGCATTTTCTTTAGATCAGTTGGCATTTTTTTCCTCTTTTCTCATCAAAAATGTAGAATACTTTATTGTAGCGGAAATTCTATTTTTCAACAATACAATGTAAATTCTCATAAAACGGGCGCAAATTCCTTTGCAAACCGCTGTTCCAGGGCCCGCTTACGCTCGGTCTTTGCGCAGAACGACCGGCAACAACGGGCTTTTTCTTAAAGACATAGCACTGAAAATGCGCAGCTTCCGCAAAAGCGCAAATCCTGGCTCCGCCACCCTTCCATAGCGGCGCAGGCTATTCCCAAAACTTCTGTAGATTCCGCAAAACAAATATTTTAGCAGTCCCACCACGCAGCCGCCGCCTGATCCGCAAGCTGTAAAAGGAGCACCAGCGGATTCTGAAGAAAATTCGAATAATTCATCTTTTCCGTATCAGTTAAATCACTGAATCCCATGTGACGGCTTACAGCTTCAAGTACATTCCTTCTATTTATAAACGACGGCATACATTCAATAAGATTAAGAACCGATTCATTTCCATGTCCAAGATTCCTTGAATCATCCCTAGTACGGTAAACAGGCTTTTTAACCCAGTTACCCATAAAATCCTTTGTATTCCTGTATTCAATCATGTAGCTGTCGGCCTTACAGAAATCATGACAAAGAGAAGCAACAAAAATATCTTCTGCATTAAAGTCAAATTTTCCAGCAATCGGAGACCTTTCATAGTTCTCAACAACTGATTTTGCAAACCAAAACGCATTCATAATCACCAGAAGCGTATGAACACAAAGGCCGCTTTCCCAGTTTCCGTGAAATCTCGTAGATGCCGGAGTTTTCCAGAAATCATGCGAATCCATCCATTTTCTTAACGTCTCTGCTTCATCAATATTAACAATTACATACGAAATCATCTCTTCGTAAACTTTCTTTACAACAGAAAGTTCAAACTTATGCCCTTCTCCAATCGGATTATACTGTTCATAAATTCCGGTCAGTTCATCTATCTGCCGGAACAATTCCTGTTTTTTTTCTAAATCCATATCAATTCCTTAATAAAAATAATATAATGCAAATATGAATGAAAAACAAACCTCTGACATAAAAGCCGTAATCTTTGACATGGACGGAGTTCTTTTAGACACAGAAACTATCAGCTGGCGCAACTGGGAAGACGCTGCAAAAGAATTCGGTATTTCAAATATAAACAAAGCCAATTCAAAGTGCATGGGTGCGAACCGCGCCGACATAATAGCAATCCTAAAGCAGCTTTACGGAAACAATTTTGACAGCCTTGCTTTTTTAAACCGTACTTCAGAACTTTTTGACATAACAGAAAAAAAAGAAGGTATTCCGCTTATGCCGCACGTAATAAAGGCACTGGACTACCTTAGTGAAAAATATATACTTTCACTTGCTTCTTCCACAAGAAAAGCAAGAGTTCACCGACAGCTTGCAGACTGCAAAATAATCCAGTATTTTAAGACAATAACCTGCGGCGATCAGGTAGAACATTCAAAACCTGACCCAGAAATTTACCTTAAAGCATGCCAGTCAATTGGATTAAAGCCGGAAGAATGCGCCGCTGTAGAAGACAGCTATAACGGCATAAAAAGCGCACACGCCGCAGGACTTTATACAATAATGGTTCCAGACAAAATGCAGCCGGACGAAACAATCCGCCCTCTCTGCAACAAAATAATTTCAAGTCTGGCCGAAATCGAAAAAATCTTGTAATTTACAGTCGCGCAAATTGGTTGTTGAGCCAGTCGAAGCACAACCACCACATTTTACGTATAAACATATTATCCGATATAGCAAAAAAACCGTTCAACCGGGTATTCATACCGGAAGAACGGCTTTTGTCGTTCTAAAGAAACTTACTTTGAAGCAGCAAGAACAACAGATGTCATCGGAGGAATTGTAATCTTTCCGTCGGAAATAACAGTTCCAGGATTTGCAGTATAAACCAATGGCATATCACAACCGGCCGGCAGAGCAACAGTTTCTGTTCTCTTAGATGAAACATTGTGAATTACAAATGCCTTTTCTTCCGGTGATTCCATAATCCATGATTCAAGGACTGCACTGTCCGTGGGAACAGCCTTCAGCCGTCCGTGAAGCAAAGCCGGATGAGCTGTTTTTACGCGGATAACCCGTTTGTAATGGTTAAGAAGAGACTCCGGATCCTTCTGTTGAAGTGCCACAGGAATAGTTTTTTTGTTATAAACCTTTGCATTTCCGTAAGCAGGAGTATCAAACCATGAAGTTGTCATCTTATCTTTTCCTTCTACGTTCCATACAAGTGCAGTACGCTTAGACGGATCATCAGAACCGCTCTTCATACCGATTTCTTCACCGTAATAAATGAATGGAATTCCTTCTGCAAGAATATACATGTCAGCGGCAAGCTTCATTTTAGCAGGCTTGTTTCTTAAAGCAGCAGAAATGCGGGCCAGGTCATGGTTTGAAAGGAACGGAGCATCAATATAGTTCGGATTGTTTTCACGGTACATTGCATATTCGCTTTCAAGGCTGCGTGCAAAACCGTTGTAACGGCTCTTGTCAGTATCATCAGGCGTTCCGTTATTATCGTTAATTTCCTGATTATTGATAATATTAGGAATCAAGGTTCCCAAATCAAAATGGAAGTTAGACTGCATTCCAGCATAATATTTTGCACGTGTAGCAGTTGGTTCCCAAACTTCAGCAACACTGTATGCATCCGGTTTAATAGAAAGAATATAGTCATTCATTTCTTTCCAGAATTTTACAGCCTTTGTAATAGTTTCTGAACCAGGTTTTACTTCGTTTGCATTGTAGATGTGGCCGGCAGCATCAAAGCGGAAACCAGAAACACCCTTATCAAGCCAGAATTTAAATACCTTCTTGAATTCTTCACGAACGGCAGGTTCATCCATATTAAAATCAGGCATTCCTGTGCTAAAAAGACCGGCATAATAGTTCATTACAGCCTGTCCTTTTTTATCAAGCAAAGGTTTTCCATTTTCGTCAGTAACAGGATTAGAAAGATCAATGCACCAGATATTTCCGGCAAGACCTTTCTGCTTGCGGTTGTAAACGCCGCCGTTTTCAGAAAAATCCATGTCAGTAATCCAGCGGTACCATGAATGATAGGGACTCTTAGGATTCTTCGATTCTTTAAACCATTCACAATATGGAGAAGAATGATTACAAGTCATATCAATGATTACATCAATTCCACGTTTTTTACATTCAGCAATAAATTTTTCAAAATCTTCCATAGTTCCATATTCAGGATTAATGGAATAATAGTCTGTTACATCATACCCATGATAAGACGGAGAATCAAAGATCGGCAAAAGCCAAAGACCCGTAACACCAAGATCAGAAGTCGTCGAATCATCTCCGTCATTCAAATAATCAAGTTTTTTTGTAAGCCCCTTAAAATCACCAATACCGTCACCATTACCGTCTGCAAAAGAACGGACAAAAAGACTGTAATAAACACCCTCTGTAGGCTTATTTGCCTTACGCTGCACACCCGCAAGCTGAGTTACAGCTAATTCCGGATTAATCGAACCACCTTTTTTTGGCTTTGCAAAAACAGTTCCAGCTGCACAGACAATCATTGCACTGGCAGCAAACTTTTTTACAACAGAACTATTAAATAACATATTTCCTCCACGTTATTTTCTATACATACATTTAATTATACTACATTTCTTTCAGCTTTAAAACAAAAAAATGGAGTCTGACTTGCATCAGACTCCATTTCAAGATACGGAATAATTTTTTTTACAAAACTTTACTCTTTACCGCTTGTACCAGCCATAGACATAAGCAATGTCTTCTGACCTGCCATAAACAGAATAGTAAACGGTACTGCAACAAGGATGGCTCCCGCTGCAAACATTGTAAAGTTGTCATTTGAACGACCGCTGATCATTTCAAAAAGACCAACAGCAAGCGTCTTCTTATCATCACTACGCAAAATCATTCGTGGGAAGATATAATCCATCCACGGTCCTGTAAAGCTTGTCAAAGACAAGAATACAATCTGCGGTTTTGCAGAAGGAAGAATAACACGGATGAATGCAACCAATGGAGAAGCACCGTCAATATAAGCAGCTTCTGCAATATCCTTTGACATTGTATCAAAGTAACCTTTCATAAGCTGGGAGTTGAACGGAATTGAACCTGCAGAATATACAAGTACAAGACCCCACAATGTATTCAATGCATTGAACTTCCAAAGGATTACATAAGTAGCAACCATTCCGATAAAACTAGGGAACATCTGAAGTACAATCAAACCACCCATAATCTGCTTACGTCCTGTAAATTCAAAACGAGAGAAGATATAACCGGCCAATGTACATATGAACACAGTGATAATTGTATTCATTACGGCAATCTTAAGAGTGTTAAGATACCAGATCTTATAGTTTGTTCCGTGAACAGTCGTTTCTCCCTTTACAAGCTTATCAGGGCTCGTAAGAAGACGGCGATACTGATACAAAGTAGGCTTTTTAATGCTGAACTTATGAACAACTTTTGTAGCCTTACCTTTTCCGGTACCATTACATTCAGGACAAATCCTGTCCTCTGGACCTGTGGAAGAAACTTCATTAAGGTCTTCATCAAATTCTGTTTCAACCTTGATGTATTCCATTCCTGTTTCTGGAATATAACCAGTTCCCTGACATTTTGCACATGCATCACGTATTTCCTTATCTACCTGAGTAGTAAAAGGAATGATTGATGTTGCAGCCAAAGAATTAGACTTCGTAAACGAAGAACTGATCGTGAACAATACAGGGTAAACGACAATAAGTACGTTTATCGCAAGAATAATGTTCAAAAAAATTCCGACTGGAGTAGCTTTGCTTGTTAACTTTGTCATTATACTTCTCCTTCCTTGAACGACTTGGTTCTTGTGTAGTTGTACAACGCAAACGGAACGAGTACGACAAATACAAGAAGTGAAAGTACTGAAGCCAAATTGTATCGGGCTGGAGTATTCATAGTAAGCTTATAGATCCAAGAGATCAAAAGATCTGTCGCACCACAGTTAGTTACAGTTGTCAAACCTGGCTGAGGCATGTTCGGTCCACCACCTGTCAGGAAGAAGACTGCACCGAAGTTATTGATATTTCCTGCAAACTGCATGATCAAAGTTGGCTTAAGCTGGAACATTACCAATGGATATGTAATGCTCTTGAACTGCTGCCACTTAGTAGCACCATCAATAACAGCTGCTTCATACAATGAATTTGCAATAGCCGTCATAGAAGATGTAGTAAGGATCATTGAGTAAGGGAATCCGATCCAGATGTTTACGAAGATCAAAGCACCTTTTGCCACCCATGGATCAGAAAGCCACGGAATAGGCTGATCAATAAGCCCGATAAGCTGAAGAGTTCTGTTGATAGGACCTACAGTACCATTCAAAAGGTTTGCCCATACGAACAATGAAAGCATTGTCGGAATGGCATAAGGGAGAATGTAGATAGTTCGGAAGAACTTCGGAATAACTACACGTCGATCCTGAAGAACGAATGCATAGAAGAAACCTACAAAGAAACATGTAAATGTAGCAAAGATTGCCCATACAATAGTCCAGATGGCTGTCCAACCGAATGTACGAGCCCATTCACCTCCTCCAACTTTCATACTGAACATCTGTACGAAGTTATCAAGACCAACCCAGTCAACCAAGTTGTTCGGCGGAATATGGTCAGGGGAAGAATAGTTTGTAAATGCTACCATTGCAGAGAAGAGCAACGGAATTACAGAGAAGATTGCAATCATTACAATACTTGGTGCAATACCGATTGTTGCAAATGAGTTCTGCGAAATATCGTTTCGAGCTTCTTTCCAAGTCTGGAAATGACCGATCTTAATAAATTTCTTAACAGAAGCCTTAGCGCTATTAATGTTAAGAATATACAGGAACACAAAGAAAGCAATGATAATCATGGCAAAAATACCATCGATCATCATAAAGATTGAGTGATCCATATATTTTGTAACAGTTGTATCCTGCTTTGATCCAAGAGTAAAAAATCCTGCAAGAGAAGTCACAATCGGACCTCTGAACAAAGCAAAATGTTTTACTGTACGGTTACCCTTTCTGTGAGCACCTTTACAATATATACAACCGTCATAGTTTTCATCAAAATCTTCATGGCTATAAGATGCCATAAGAACAGCGAGTTTCTTGTCAAATTTCGAATTAATTTTTGCGTATGCATCATAAAGAGCGTCGTTTTCTGATTCATCAACAAGCTCACCGATTTCATTATCAATTTCTGTCAGATTATCATCTTCAAAATTCAAAGATTTAAAATCAGACTTAAAGTGTTTTTTTGCAAAAGATTTATAACTCTTTGCACGAGCGGCAATTATATTATTGAACTGTTTTAAAGTCTTAGCGTCAGTAATTTCGCTGAAATACTCTTCCATCTCGTCAGTATCAGGAATTTCACGCATATAATCTGCTGCAGAACGATTTGCAGGAATTATTTTTGTCGAACCCCAGACGATACAGAAAAGCATAATAAGTTCTACCAAAGCAAAAAGTCCGCCACGAACATACTGCTTAAGGTAAAGGATCTGTCCTAACCCCATAAAACATGAAGACGCAAAAGGAGCTTTCTTCAGTTTTTCTGGATCCATTGTATTATTCATTCCATACCTCGAAAAATTTAATACACAGATACTGCGGAAACCCCTTCCGCAGTATCTGAACCAAACTATTTATAGTTTTTTACAGCTTATTTTGCAGCTTCCATTGCAGCGGCAGCAGCATCAAGAGCCTTCTTTACAGGATCGCCGTCCCAGATTCCTGAGTAAGCAGAACCCATTGCTGACCAATATGTACCAAGCTGTGGAATTGTTGGCATTGGTTTAGCATATTCAAGCTGAGCTTTAATTCCGTTAGAAAGTTCTTTGTTTGTATCAATATCCTTTCTTGGTGGAATCTGATCTGTAATTTCAAAGCGCTTTTCAAGCATTTCTTTTGAAGTGATGAATTTAGCGAAATCTTTAGCTTCTTCTGGATATTCAGAATATGAGCTTACGAATGCAAGACGAACACCAGAGAATGAATGACCTGGCTCTTTTCCATCAAATGAAGGAATTGTAGCAATACCAAAGTTTACACCTGATTTCTTGAAATCTGTGATCTTCCAAGGTCCTGTAATGATCATTGCTGCTTTTCCTTCTACGAATTCAGCGTTACAGAAGTCACCTGAAGCATCTGCAGCAGGGATGTCAAGAAGCTGTTTGCGGAGATTCTGGAAATATGTAAGACCTTTTACAGCATTGGCACTGTTCAAGTTGTGCTGTTTGCGGTCATTTCCGTTTTCACCGAACAAAGGAGCTCCGAATGAATCCATGAACATATATCCATAGTATCCATCAGCTACTGGCCATACCAAAGCATATTTTCCTTCTGCCTTGTTGTTGAATGTCTTTGCAAAAGCAATTACTTCATCCCATGATTTTGGAGCAGTTTTGATAATATCTTTATTATAGAACAATGCATAAGTTTCTGCTCCCAATGGATAACCGTAAACCTGTCCATTGTAAGAAGCACCCATTTTTGCCATTGGTAAGAAGTTTGACATATATGAATCTGCATCATCTACAGGAAGTACGTGTCCACCCTGTACCAAAGCACCAATATGATCGTGAGGTGTTACGAATACATCTGCACCTACTCCGGCAGGACCGTCAAGTTCGATTTTAGCACGTGCATCTGTAGAAGCAACTGGTTCATAAGTAATAATTACGTTTTTGTTGATTTTTTTGTAATCTTTGATAGCCTGCTGGATAAATGTCTTTTCAGGACCATCTGATTCCCAAACCTTCAACTTTGCTTTTCCTGCAGCAAATGTTGAAGCTGTTGCAGCCAAAGCCAAAGCAGTAGCTGCCATAACGATTTTTTTCATTTTTTCCTCCAAATATTTTACCGGAAACCCGGTTTTTAACAACTTTATAATATCGGCACAAAGCCGTCAGATTAAAAATCTTTTTATATAATACACCACTTTTTGCTAAAACACTAGTAATTTTTTTTATTTTAACAAAATTATCAATTCATCATTCAAAGAACGGTAATAGTGATCATTAGGATTAAGGGCCACAACCTGCTTAAGATAATACTGAGCTTTTCTATAATCCTTTTTGCCAAAATATATCTTATAAAGCCTGAACAACGAATCGCTGTTCCGGGGATTTGCCATAAGGCTTGAGCGCAAATCAGAAAGGATTGCATCATCAGAGAACTGAAGGAAACTTCGTTCATAAAACAGGAAACTTTTCAAATGCGGAGAAGCCGAGCCCAGCAGCTGGTTTATGAGCGTAAGAGCCTGAACAGAACGTCCCGATTCTACCATTACGAGAACATACTGCTCTACTACAGCGTCATCATCTGGAGACCCCCGGTATCTTTCCGAAGCTAGGTTCCAGGCTTCATCATATTTTTTTAAGGCAAGACAGATCTTTATATGATTTGCCGAAAGCACGGAATTCTTCGGACTTACTGACAGCAACGCAGAGCTCAGATTATATGCATCGTTCCATTTCTTTTCAGAAATGAAGCCCTCAACAGCATACTGCCTTGCAGCAACATCAGAAGGATCTTTTTTCAACACTGCCTGCGCATACCATGTGACGTTATTTCCGGCGACAGGAAGATTCGTTGCAGAACAAAGTCTTGCAGCAAAAAGCATTATATCCCTGTCATCTGGATAATTTTTCAATGCGGTCTCTATGGTAGAAATTGAAGCCGACACATTGCGGCTCCAGTCCATCTGTACTTGAGCGCGAAGAAGAAGATAATCCTTTGAAGTACTGTCCTGACGTGCATAAACATCAAGCAAAGAAGCTGCATGAATGTAATCTTTTTTTTCCATAAGGATTTTTGCCCTGAACAGAAGTGCGCCCAAATCATTGGGATCCTGCTGCAAAAGACGGGAAACGAAAGTCTCCGCACTATCAAAATCCCCCTTGTCATAATGCACATAGGAAGCAAGCTTAAGGGCGTCTGCATTCTGCGGATATTTTTTTACAAGAAAGGATACTGCTTCAACAGCCTCTGTGATTCTTCCCGCATTGCGGAGACACTCAGCATACATGTAATTAGACTGAAAACATTCTGGAGAATTCAGGGCAGCATCCTTGAAATGAACAAGCGCTTTTTCTATCATAAAATTCTTTTTATAGAGAACGCCCAAAAGGTAATGAGCCAGCACAGATTCAGGGCACATTTCAAGGCATTTTAACAGGGACGTTTCCGACATATCAAAGAACGGAGAAACATCAGATACGTTTATAACCACAAGAGAAGGCAAAGCCGTAGAAAGAAAATCAACGTTTCCTGTACTTGTATCATAAATTCCGTTTTTTGCAGAATTAATCGCTCCCAAGTAAGAAGTACCAGAAGAAACAGAAGGAGACTCCCATTCTACCCTTTCCTGAGGCCAGACCATCTGCATTATTCCAGAGGCAACAAGAAGAAGCACTTTATCATTTTCTTCATAGCCGGAATTAAAACGCCTGATGGCAGATGCAGCCCTGCGAAGCGATGCAGGAGAGCCGATTTCTATATCATGCATAATTTCAGGGGCAACATACGAAAAATATGTATAAGTTTTTGTCTTTACTTCTTCAGGAACTGCGATTGCTGACGGAGGAAGATTCTGTTGTCCAGGAGGAGGCGGCAGGATATCCAATACGGTCTCTTTAGGAACGCTCGCACACGACCATAAGAAAACCATGAGCACTGGCAGCAGAGAAAAAATATAAAATATCCTACAACAACAAGAAGCTGATTTCACAAAAACACCAGAAACTGCAATTTTTATTCGCAGTCTTCGTCTTCCTCATCTTTATTAAATGCGTCCGAAATTTCTTCCGGTAGGATTTCCAGAAGAGCTTTGCGTCTGAGAAACAGAATAATGAGAAAAAGACCGGCCGCAATAAGAACAATCGGACAGCTCATAAGCGCAAGCGTCTTAAACGGAACCTTTATTATCCCTAGCGAAAACAACAGATAAAGTCCGCCCAGAATAAAAAGTGCAACCGCAGGAAAATCATAGGAGATGGCAAATGAACCTCCGTTATATCTTCCCGACACAAAAAGAGCTGCGGAAGTAATTATTATGAACAGAGGCCAGAGTTCCTTTATTGAAAGAGGTAGAACACCATACACCAGGAGAGAAGCAAATACTCCGCACATAGAAAGCGAAATAGACAGAAACAGCCTGAACGGAGATTTTTTAAAAGCAAGAAAATAATAAAGATTTGCGAAACCGGCGATGAACAGACCGTCCGGCAAGATCAGCGATGAAAAAGGAGGAAGGGACCCCGCAAAACAAAGAATCAATACAAATCCCAAAAAGATAAGTCCTAATCCGACTGCCAGAATCAGATTCATAAAATTCATATTTTTCTTGCTCATTAAGATCAAATCTCCTGATAATAAAATTTCAAAACTGCTTTCATTATAGAATACAATATTATTCGTTATCTTGCCAACAAGTTATGAACATGGTAAATTTAAATATGCACTTAAGATCAACATTTATTAAAAATTTTCCGCTTTATTCACTGTTTTTTTTGATTATAATCACTTTTTTTTCATGCAGGAATAAATCCGCTGCAAATGACAGCCGGGAAGCAATAAAAAAATCACAGGCAGAATTATACAGTCTGCTTGAAAATCCTGATCTTGAATCTATAAGCCGCTATGCAATAGTAAACCAGATAGCTACAAATCTTATAACGCTTAATGACAGGCAGGGGGTTATACTTTTCCTTACAAGCTGGGTTGAAAAGCACCCTGACGATATATACAACGCATATTGGCTGCTCATGACAGCTTATGCTTATCTTGCAGACGGAGCAGAGCCTGTTGCAGAATACTACTTTGACAGGATTCTGCTGGGCTATCAGGATCTTCTTGTAAAAGGCAATTCCGTTCATTTTTCATGTCTTCAGAATCTGATTCAGATCAGTAAAAACCCGAAAAGCCGCATACGCTACTTTAATGAACTTATAAACCGATTTCCGACAAATGTTTCCATCACAGAGCTTTATCTGCGTCTTGCATTGGAATATGAAAAAGAAAGCGAATGGGACGAAGCATTGAAATCATACTCTATGTTCCTTGCCCAACCGGACTCTTCTACCATTCAGATAGCAGGCGAACCAAATGCATATAAAAAAGCGCGGCAGCTGGTCGGCTTCAGCACATCTCCTAAAGACTGGACGTTTGAAAGCCTTCCCGCACTTGAAGCTGCTGTAAAAAAAGCTATAAGGAACTACGACTGGCGTGCACTTGACAATTACCGTGCAAAAGTCAATTTCTTTTCTATGTCATGGAAACAGGATGAAATGGATCCTAACGCGCAGGAAGAATTTTCAATGCGAAACTTCATGAGGGGAAACCGCGTACGCTATAATCAGGAACTGGATGCAGATTCAACCTCAAGCGAAGCTTACCTTCGCACGTGGGGATGGAGCCAGTACGTTTCCGTTTGGTATCTTTATTTCAGAAAAGTAAACTTCCCGCTTGATCCGGATATTCACGGTAACTGGGAATGGGCAGGAATATACATCGGTGAAAAGCTCTGATGAAGCCTGTTATCATTCAATTATTTAAAAGGAAATTATTCAGTTCTCTTTTTTTTGCAATCCTCATTCTGCCTTTTTTTCCTGCGGAACAAAGCGATGCAAAAAAAAACGTTCCATATAAAAACCTTGGTTTTTCAGGAATGCAGTCAATGGAAGTTGATATCCTACGCCAGAAATACCTTACGGATCTGCAGAAATGGCTATATCAGGTATTGGACGAGGGACAGCAATACCGCATCTATATAAGAAACGAATTGGAAAAACAAAAGATGCCTGCCATTCTTGAATACCTTGCGCTCGTTGAATCAGATTATAATCCAAACGCAAAATCACGGTCTGGGGCAACCGGACTATGGCAGTTCATGACAAACAGCGTATCAGGTCTTTTGGAATACAATGAATACGTTGATCAAAGACTTGACCCTTGGATTTCCACTCAGGCAGCTTTAAAAAAACTGAACATGAACTACAAGACATTCGGTGACTGGCTTCTTGCAATAACGGCGTACAACTGCGGTGCAGGAGCTCTTCAGAGGGCAATAAAGCAAGCCGGAAGCAGAGATTTTTGGTATCTGAGCCGCAACGGTTATCTTTCTGCCCAGGCCTGCGGCTATGTTCCAAAACTGCTTGCCATTGCAGATGCCGTTGAAAACGACAGGTATTACGGTGTAAGTTTTCCTCATGCCAGGACATGGAATGGAGCAACACTTGAAACAAGGGCGGGAATTTTTGATTATGTAAGTGTGTCGGAATCAGTCTCTCTGACAAAGCTTGCCTATGAACTTAGAATTGACGAGGAAACATTTCTTTCCCTGAACAGCGCATTGATAAAAAAAATTACACCTCCAGGAAAGAAATACAGAATCAGGTTTCCTGAAGGAATGAAAGATTCTGCCGTTTACGCTCTTTACGAAATGGGATTTTTTACTGTATGCCCGGAGTAAATTCTCCGATAAACAGAGAGGTGGATTGTCTATGAAAAAATCGATTTGTATATTTTTATTTTCTGCGTTTTTCTGTTTTTTTGTATCAGCCCAGAAGAATGCTCCTATAACTGCAAAAAGCAAGGTTGACTGGACTACAAAAGTTTTCACAACTCAGATTGCACTGGACGTAACGAATACAAACATGAAACTTCCTGCCGGAAGAAATTCTGCGGAAAGCCTTATTAAATTAAAGACTCCGGGCCTTGTAAAGACTTCCCTGCTCTCCCTTTTTGTAGACAATTCAAGTTACCTTGCAGATACTGTATTAAGCGAAACCATTTCTATGGAAGACGTTACAAAAATTATTGAACAGGGACATCAGACACCTGCACTGTACACCACGGACGGAAATGGAGTTAATACAGTAAAAACAATAAATATAAATACTATAAGCCGCGAACTGATAAGACATAAATTTCCATATTCACCAGAAGAACCAATTGAAATCGTTTCTTCAAGACCTTACACAGGTATTATCATTGATGCAAGGGGAGCAATTCCTGTCCATGGAGAATATGTAACAAGCGAAGTGTATCCATGCTTCTTCCCTACTGTATGGGATGAAAATATGGAAATAATTTACGAAAAGAATATTTCAGACAGAGAAACCTCAAGACAAAATGGACTCGTTCAATACGGTTGGAAAGAAGATTTTTCTGTATACGAAGACAGAATAGGGCTTGATCCGCTTTATATAAAAGCAAATAAAGTTTTCGGACGCAACAGAACTGATCCAATCATCAGAAAAAATGACGCCCTAAGAATTCTGACTGTTGATGAAAACCGAGACCTTTTAAAGCAGGGAAAAATCGTTATCCTTCTCGATAAAAAGAACCTTATTTATGACATAGCCGTTCCAGAAAAAGACGACACCTATTACGCCTCGTATAAAAACATAAAGCGATACATATATGAAAACAAAGTTCCTGACATTGATGTAAGCGACACGCTGACAGGGATTCTGTTCAGCGTTGATTTGAAATTCGTACCAGATTCACCGGAACTCTTGCCAGCAGAAACTCCTAGAATCCGAAAGATTGCAGAAATGCTTGCGGAAATTATAGAAAAAAATGAATTTACAATTCTTGTTGAAGGTCACACAGCAGATCTTGGTAAACCTGTAGGACAGATGAACCTTTCCATTGAAAGAACAAGGACTGTAATGAACGCACTTGTAAAACAAGGAATTCCTCAGTCCCTGTTTACCTACAAGGGGTACGGGGCAACAAGACCAATTGCTGACAACAGCACAGAAGCCGGAAGAGCCCAGAACAGACGTGTAGACATTACTGCAAGGCCTAAAGCAACATACATTCAGCGCGACTGGTAATTTTATAGACTATTTTCACTAACCAGCACGTACGAAACGCCATAGCCACGTAGAAGCTTAAAAACACATATTTTTCCTCATATCGTTGAGTTTATCCTTCGTTTTCAATATACTTATAAAAAACAGTAAATTACAAATTTTTGGAGTTATAAAAAATGTCAAAGTATCCCTTTGAGTCAATTGAACCAAAATGGGTCGTAAAAATTACCTCTCTGTAATTTTTACTTACCGAGTTTTTTTTACAAAAAACTCACAGTTTTGTTTGCTGTTTACCGACGCGATCTCCTGTCGCTGTTACATAAAGCAGATTTCTTGGCTCTGCCAAAATTTCTGCCATATATAATTTGAAAATATTATTTTGGAGTAATAAAAAATGAGTAAGTATCCTTTTGAGTCTATTGAACCAAAATGGATCATTAAAATTGCCTCCATGCAATTTTAACTTACCTGGTTTTTATAAATAAAAACCAGCAGACTACTTTGTTTTTTCTTGACGCGGCATCCGTGCCGCTGTCGACCATGACAGTTTTTTTGCTCTGCCAAAATTTCTGCCATATATAATTTGAAAATATTATTTTGGAGTAATAAAAAAATGAGT
>JAFOSK010000048.1 GCA_017392945.1 Treponema sp. | reverse complement strand
CTGGAAAAAAGCGTTGAAGTAATCACCGGATTTATGGGCGCAGCATACAGCGGAAATTTCTACACTCCTATAGACGTTACAATGCCTGAAAGCCGTGTTCAGAAAATAATGGAAACACTGAACCCGGCAATAATCCTTACAGACAGCGCACATTCGGAAAAAGCGAAAACGTTTGCCGGAAGTACACCAGTTGTTTTGTATGAAGAAGTCCAGAAAAATACTGCCGACCGTACCGCAGTAGACAGAATTCTATCTAAAACCATCGACACAGATATTCTATACGTCCTGTTCACCTCGGGTTCTACAGGAAATCCAAAAGGTGTTATCATCAGCCAGAAATCAGTAATCGACTATGCAGAATGGGTAACGGAAACATTCAATATTTCGGAAAACACTATTTTTGGCGAACAGGCACCTTTCTATTTTGACAATTCGATCCTTGACATATATCAGACACTAAAAAACGGTGCAACATGCTGTATAATTCCGCAGAAATTCTTTATGCTGCCAAAAAACCTGTTCTCATTCCTTACAGAACACAAGGTAAACACAATTTTCTGGGTTCCGTCAGCATTGTGTATAATGGCAAACCTAAAGGCTGTAGATAAATTCGTTGTTCCTACCCTGAACAAAATCCTTTTTTGTGGCGAAGTCATGCCGAACAGGCAGCTTAACGCATGGCGCAAGGTGTATCCGAACGCCCTTTATGCGAACCTATACGGTCCTACAGAAATTACAGATGTATGCGCGTACTATATTGTCGACCGGGAATTCAGCGATGACGAAAGTCTTCCAATAGGTTTCCCATGCAAAAACACTGACATAATCGTTCTTGATGAACAGGACAAACTGGTTCCGCCTGAAACCCCTGACGTTAAAGGTGAACTTTGCGTACGCGGAATCTGCAATTCCTACGGCTACTACAACAATCCGGAAAAAACCAAAGCAGCGTTCGTACAGAATCCGCTGAACAGCGTTTACCCGGAAATCATTTACCGCACAGGCGACGTAGTTCATTACAATGAACGCGGAGAAATCATGTACGACTGCCGCAAGGATTTTCAGATAAAACACATGGGACACCGCATTGAACTTGGCGAAATAGAAACTGCCGTAAGTGCCGTCGAAGGAGTTGAACAGAACTGCTGCCTTTACGACACAGAAAAATCAAAGATCGTTCTGTTCTACACAGGTTCTATTGAGCCGCAGCAGATTGTTGACGCAATAAAAGAATCTGTCCCGGAATATATGATTCCGAACAAAAAAGTCCATCTTGAGAAAATGCCTATAAACCTTAACGGCAAAATTGACCGGGTTGAACTGAAAAAACAGCTTTAGTAGCAATTCAAAGCAAATATATCACTACTATACTAATGGAGAAATAAATGGAAGAATTACTTAACATCCTAAAAGAAGCAAAACCAGATATTGATTTTGAAAAAGAATCAAATCTTATAGACAACGGTTTGATTGACTCATTTGATGTTGTTCAGCTTGTAATGCAGCTTAATGAGGCTTTTGACATCGAAATCGGCGCAGAAGAAATCACGCCGGAAAACTTTAATTCTGCCGAGTCAATCTGGAAGATGATCCAGCGTCTTCAGTAGGAAAACGCCTTACCCTGCGCACATAAACATATAAAAGCTGCAGGGTCATGGCACACCAGATCAAAGGCTCACATATAATTACGCCCCATGCACCAAGCCATGGAATAATAACTAATGTGAAAGCAATCTTTCCTAGAAGTTCTATTATGCTTGAAACAAGCGGAAGAATTTTAAGTCCTATTCCCTGCAATGAATTCCTTAGAACAATAAGAATCCCAAGAACCAGATAAAACGGCTCAGCAAAACAAATATAACGTACTGCATAACCCAAAAGTTCGCTGTTATCCGAACCAGAAATCAGCTTTATAACAGGACGAACATAAAACGGCATAAATCCAAGCAGAATCACAACCCATGCGGAACAAATCAGTACGGAGCCCTTCACCCCTCGCTTAATCCTGCTGAATTTCCCGGCACCGAAATTCTGAGAAACAAAAGTCGCAGCCGCCGTTGAAAAACTGAACAAAGGAACTAGAAGCACTGTAAAAACCTTACGCGCAGAAACGTGTCCTGCAATTATCATAGTTCCAAGTGAATTTATTCCCGACTGCAAGATAACCGAACCGGAAGAAACTATTGCACTCATAAATCCCATGGAAAGTCCCTGTCCCATAAGATCCATACAAAGATCCTTATCAAACTTAAAATTCCGTAGGCCAGGAACCAGAATAGGTGTGCAAATAAAAATATAGACAAGACATAGCAAAGCAGAAATCGCCTGGGCAAGAACAGTCGCAAATGCCGTTCCCTGAATTCCCATATTAAACTTTGTTATGAATAAAATATCAAAGATTACATTCAAAACAGAAGAGATCACAAGGAATACGAGCGGCATAATGGAATTTCCTATCGAACGCAAAAAACCGGAAAAAAGGTTGTATGCAAACATTATTCCGCTGAAAACACCGATCACAAAAATATAGGAATGAGCTTCTTCAATGATGTCTTCCGGGGTATGCAGAAATCTAAGCATATCCATAAGGAAAAAGCCAGAAACAAGGGATACGATAGCAATGACTCCGGCAGAAATTACCAGCGAAGAAGCAACAACATTCTTCAATTTTTCAGAATCGCCCGAACCATATGCTCTGGCAGCAACCAGACTAAGTCCGTTCCCAAAAAATGCTCCGAACGCAACGATAAGCTCAAATATTGAAACGCAGGCACCTACAGCCGCAAGCGATTTTTCACCTAATAGATGTCCTATAATAATGGCATCAGCGGCATTGTATATCTGCTGGAATGCAAACGAAATAATAATCGGGATGGAAAAACATATCAGAGAGCGAATAATTCCGCCTTCAAGAAGATTCGGACGTGTAAAAGAAGATACTCGCATAAGTTTTTCCTAAAATTCCAGCGTCAGATTATCGCGGTTCATCCTTTCGGCAATAACAGAATCCAGGTTATAATCAATTCCAAGCTCAACATCCTGTATATCTGAAAATTCCAGTTTTTCGGCAGAACATTCTACCCTTACTCCGTTCAGAATATCTACCACGGCAAGGTATGCGCTGTCTATTTTCTGTTTTTCAGAAACAGGGCCCTCGAAATTCAAAAGCTTATCACTAAGACACCTTTTTATAACCTGCAGATCCTTAAATGTCATGCAAGTATAATACATAAATTCCAATATATAGTCGAGACGGGGCCATTTTTGCTTACGCAAAAACCGCGCTATTCAGGGTTCCGCTATCGCTGCATTGCTTCACTTCGTTCCGCAACTCGCTCCGCTCGCCCTTTCTATCGCTTGTCCATAAGCCTCTGTATGTTTGCAGTAATATCAGAACTCAAAATAGGATTTTAACCTAGTAATATTAAAACCTTATCTGGGCATGATTCTACACATACTCCGCAGCCTACGCACTGATTGTAGTCAATCTTTGGAATACCAGAAGTAATGTCTATACAGCCCAAAGGACATTTTTTTGCACAGATACCGCATTTAAAACAGCCCACAGAGCAGTCTTTCTTAATCTGCGGCTTGTTGTCACTGTGGTTTGAACAGCGCGCAATAGCACCCTTTGTTCCAGCATCAATAAGGGAGAAAAGATGTTTCGGACATGTCTTAACGCATTTTCCGCAGCCAACACACTTAGACGCATCAACCTTAGGAAGTCCGTCTGCACCCATGGAAAGGGCTTCAAACGGACAGGCTTCTACACAGTCACCGTAACCAATACAGCCGAAAGCACAAAGCTTTGTACCGTTCATTGTAAGCTGAGCCGCAGCACAAGTTTTTACACCTTCATATTCGCCTTTGTCTTTTGCGCAATCCTTTGTTCCATTACAGGCAAGGAAAGCAACTTTCTTTTCTGCGCCGCCAGCAGAAACGCCCATTACGGCACTAACCTTCTCTGAAACAGCAGAACCTCCCGCAACACATCCGTTTACAGGAGCGTCGCCGGCAACAACAGCTTCTGCAAAAGCGTCACATCCGGCATATCCGCAGCCACCGCAGTTTGCACCGCTCAAAGCCTCGCGCACAGCCTGAACCTTCGGATCAACCTTTACGGCAAAGATTTTCTGAAAAAGCCCAAGCAGAATTCCCAGAAGGAATCCAATGGCAAGGGCAGCTGCGATTGTATATATAATCAAAGTCATATCGTTCTCCAGTCAAAAATCCTATTTGATCAGTCCCTTAAATCCCATAAAGGCAAGACTTAAAAGCCCTGCAGCAACATAAAGGATTGGTGAACCCTTAAAACTCTGCGGAATTGAAGCAATTTTAATTCTTTCCCTTACGCCAGCCATTACAACCATACTTAAAAGGAATCCGGCTGCAGAACCAACGGCATAAACAAGACTTTCGCCATAATTATAGTTCTTGCTGATACAGTTGATTGTTACACCAAGAACCGCACAGTTTGTAGTAATAAGTGCAAGGTAAACACCCATTGACTTGTACAAAGCCGGAATTGATTTCTTAAGGAAGAATTCAACAAGCTGAACAAGAGAAGCAATTACAAGAATAAAGAACAGCGTCTGAAGGAATTCAAGTCCAAGCGGAACCATTACCAGTTTATAGATAGGCCATGTTACGGCAGTAGCAAGCACAATAACAAAAGAAGTAGCAATACCCATGCCCGCAGCCTTATCTGTATCACTTGTCATGCCGACAAACGGACAGATTGCAAGATACTGGATGAATACAACGTTATCGATAATTGCCGATTTTATTAAAAGCTGGAGCATGTCTGTCATTTTGCGCCTCCTTCTGTTGATTCAGATTTTGCTGCCGCAGCAGGCTGAACACGGGAACCGCATACAGCTGAACATGCAGAACAGTCGTGAGCAGTCGGTTCCTGGCATTTCTGACCCTTCTTTTTTGCAGAAAGGAATTTAAAGAACTGAACGAGAGCGGCAAGGAAACCGAATACCATAAATCCGCCTGGCGCACTGTTGAACACACCGATTCTATATGCTTCTGGAATTACAGTAACCTTAAGGGCAGTTCCGGCCATAAGAGTTCCACCTCCAAGAAGTTCCCTGAAGAATGCAATAAGCACAAGAACGATTGTATAGCCAAGCCCCATTCCAAGAGCATCAAGAATAGAATTTCCAACATTATTTTTGGAAGCAAAAGCTTCTACTCGCCCCATGATGATACAGTTTACAACTATAAGCGGAAGGAATACACCAAGCGCCTCATAAAGCGATTCAACGTATGCATTCAGGACAAGCTGAACAATTGTAGTAAAAGCCGCAATAATAATGATGAATACTGGAAGTCGTATTGCCGACGGAATGAACTTTCTGAACACACTAATTACAATTTCGCTCATTACAAGTACGAAAAGCATACCCATGCCCATTCCAAGTCCGTTAAAAATACTTGTAGTAACACCCAAAGATGAACAGAGTCCAATATTAAGAACCAGCAGCGGGTTCTCCCTTACAAAACCATTAGAAAAAATCTGAAGCTGCCTATTCATTGTCTCCTCCTATATAACGGAACAAGGCATCTGTACCTTCTTTTAAAAGACCCGCGATTCCAACACTGGAAATTGTTGCTCCAGAAATTGCGTCAAAAGTTTCGCCGGCCGTAAAACCGTCCTTTGCGTTTTTTCCTTCAAACTGACCGTAAAAAGTCTTTCCGGAAGGAAGCGTAAAGGTCGGATCGTTTGCCTTAAGTCCAAAACCAGGAGAATCTGTAAGCTTAAGGAATTTAAGTCCCTTTATTACACCGTCTTTATCCATTCCGACCAGAATTGTTCCCTGATCGTATGTAGGACCATTTACCTGAGCTGCACCGCCGGCAACCTGTCCGTCTTTTTTAGCAATAATGAGCGATTCAATTTTTACAGAACCAACGGCTTTTGGTTCGTAATCAGTAACGCTTTCAAAAGTAAATCCTTCTTCAGGAAAAAAAGCCTTCATTGCACTGTTAACTTTATTTTCCTGATTCAGGGCAATTTTTGGCGCCGTAAAATTATTTACAACTGCAAGAACAGTACAGGATACAGCAGCATATACTGCAAGAATTATTCCCAATTTAATCATTCTTTTTGTCTCCTTCTGCAGCAGACTGAGCATCTGACAGCTTGCGTTCTTTTGCAGTAGTAAGGTCAAATTCCATGTTGATTTTTGCAGAACACGGTCTCTGATTACCTTTTTTTCCATAACCGTACATGCGGCCTGTAACCCTGTTAAGATGAGGAGCAAGTGCATTCATCACAAGAATACTGAACATAACGCCTTCCGGGTAACCGCCGAATTTGCGGATAAGGAAAGTAATAAGTCCTGCTCCAAAACCAAAAATAAGGCGGCCAGGACGAGTTACCGGCGCAGTAGCGTAATCAGTAATCATAAATGTTGCACCGAATAAAAGTCCTCCAGAAAGAAGCGCAATTACAACATCACGGCAGGCACTTTCAAGCCCGCTGGAAATCCCGCCTAGGAACGTACAAACCGCAACAGTCAAAACCATTGCAAGCGGTGCGCGCCAGTCAATTATCTTAGCAACCAGCAGGAACACAAAAGAAACAAGAATCAACAGAATTGAAGTTTCTCCAATACAGCCGGCGCGATTACCAATAAAGAACTGCAAGAAATCGAAATTTTCCAGAGTGCCTGCCTTTACGCGTGCAAGCACAGTTGCAGATGATACAGCATCAAGATTGCCTGGAGTTGCCCATGAAGCGCCGATTGCAGCCGGGAAGCTTATAAAAAGAACAGCACGACCAGTCAAAGCCGGGTTGAACACGTTGCTGCCGATTCCGCCAAAAATTCCCTTGGCAATAACCATTGCAACCAGGTCGCCCAAAAGAATCATCCATACAGGAGCGGTAGAAGGCAGAACCAGCGCAAGCATTACGCCAGAAACTGCTGCCGAAAGATTTGAAACAGTATTTTTCTGACCTGTTACTTTCTGGAATAATGCTTCAAAAAGAACACAGCCAAAAACAGAAACAGCAACTGCAATCAAGGCCTGTATGCCGAACACTGCAATACCGGCAATTACTTCCGGCAGCAATGCTATAAGCACAGTCAGCATTATTTTCTGAGTTGTATTTCCCAATGAAAAATGCGGACTTGATGATATGTGAAATTTATTTTCTGCCATTTTCTGCTCCTTCTGCAGCCTGCTTAGCTTTTGCGGCTTCAGCCTTAGCCCTTTCTTCTGCCATCTTCATGCGGACAATACCCTTTCCAAGGCGGACACGCTGAACAATGCGGACATGAGCCGGACATACAAATGCACAGCATCCGCATTCAATACAGTCCATAAGACCGTATTTTTTAGCCCTGTCAACGTTTCCTTCTTTTAATGAACGCATAATCATAATCGGATTAAGGCGCATTGCACATGTACTTGCACAGCGGCCACAGCCAATACACTGGTCTTCTGACCCAAGATAAGTTTCTTTTTCTGTAAGGAATGTTACACCGCTTGTTCCCTTTGCAACCGGGAATTCGATAGTGGACATTGCAAAGCCCATCATAGGACCGCCGGAAATGCATTTTACAGCTTCTCCATCCTTAAGGTTAAATGTCTCCGGCATAAGATCGCTGATAAGAGTTCCAACCGGAACCTTCACATTGCAAGGTTTTTCTACGGCACCACCAGAAATTGTAAGGGCGCGTTCAATAAGCGGCTTACCAAGGCGGAATGCATCGCTTATGGCGCATACAGTTCCAACGTTAGAAATTATACAGCCTGCATCAGCAGGAAGCTTTGCACTTGGGATTTCAACGCCGAGACAAGAACTTACAATAAATTTTTCAGAACCCTGAGGATATTTTGTCTTAACAATGCACACTGAAATATCATCGCCATAACCTTTCTTCTCGATTTCCGATTCAAGGATTGGCTTTATATAAGATTTATTGTCTTCAAGAGCAATAATTCCGCTTGCACCAACGAGATTCAAAATGATCGCAAGCCCGTCAATAAGACGGTCCGGAGTTTCCTGCATTGTACGTTCGTCACAAGTAAGATACGGCTCACATTCAGCAGCATTTACAAGAACGTATTCAATTTCTTTATCTTCCGGAGGATTTAATTTTACGTGAGCCGGAAAAGAAGCGCCGCCCATTCCTACAATGCCGGCAGCCTTGATTCTGTCTAATGCTTCCTGATGAGAGCATGTGAACGGATCAAGTGGTTCCATAAATTCAGTACGGTCAGAACCATCCGATTCAATAACGATACATGAAACCATACCGTTTCCAGTAACAATATGACTTCCAATTTTCTTTACCTTTCCGGCAATGGAAGCATGTACAGGACAGTTCATAAATTTATCACCGGTTGCAATTACCTGACCTTTTGCAACCAGATCACCGACTTTAACTACGGGAGCATTCGGAGCACCCCCCATAGTAACGGGAATAGTAACAGTCTTAGAAGCAGGAAAAGCATCCGTGATAGGACACTGATTGCTTAATTCCTTCATTTCCTTAGGATGAATTCCACCCTTAAAAGTATGCAATTTCATAACAGAATAATTATATAAATAAATTCTCAATAAGTCTATTGTGAGCCAACATTGCAAATTGATTATGAAAGCGTTTCACAGAAACAAAGTTTTGAAACAGAATCATTATTAAAATTGCATCAAGAATTCTTTTTATGAAAGCAGAATACTCCTCCGGCACGGATTTTTTCCAGGCACGATGGAATTATTCCTGCATCAAAACTTGCAACTTCACTTATAGATACAAAAAGATATCCGTCTGTAGCAAGCGCACGTTCCGCAATTCCCTTAAGGATGCGCCCGCGGGTTTCTCGGTCAAAATAAATGAACACATTGCGTATAAAGATAATATTCTGATTTACAGGATAATTGAAAACTTTGCCAGGAACAGTAAAATCAAGAAGATTTACCTGAGAAACTTTTATTGATTGTCTGATAGATAAAGGGAATTCATATGTATCGTCTGATTTTTTATACACGTTTATAATATTTCTATATGTATCACCTTCAAAAATTCTTGCTGATTTTGCAGGAAATATACCCGACTTTAATTTTTCAAGTACACTGGTATTAATATCACTGGCAGAAAGCTCTGCATTTATATGAAGCTGCCGTACAAATGAAGCAATGGAATATATCTCCTCTCCTGTAGAGCTTGCCGCACTCCAGATTTTAATCGGCATAGCGCCATGCTTTTCTTTCCATTCAGGGAAGAAAAAATCCCCGAGTGCGTCAAACTGCCTTTCTTCCCTAAAAAAATATGTTTCGTTTACAGTGGCTTCGTTTATAAGATCTTCCACATCCGCAGGATTATTCAAATCAAAAGACTGCTTGCGCTCTATATAATGCCTGAGTCCCTGGATATAAGACTCCCTAAGCTGGTTGCCGGTTCTTTCCGTTACCATTCTTATAATTTTACGAAAATCATCGTCTGTCAACGTCATAAGCAGCCACCTTACAGAATGAACATACTGCAATTATACACCCGATGTTTCAAAGTGCAAATTTTTAGTGAGCGGCACCCTTTATACGACTCAAGCGTGCAGGAATTAACTCCTCCCTCCCGAATAAAAGAAGAAGGTTCAAGTTCCGTTCTTTTACTTTTTTCGTTTTATTTCTGCAATTCCGAATACAACTGATAGAATTTCTTTGCTGTTGAATACCACGAGGTTTTCATCATATAAGACTTTTCATTCCTTACAAGTTCATCCCGGATAGAAGGATTCAATACCTGTTTTATGCCATCTGCAATCAATTCAGGTTTTGTTTCGTCTATTTGATATGCACACGATTTAAATTCATCGAAAATTTTCTGCTTCGAAGTAATCATAGGTCTTGCCGCTGCAACACAGAAGCGCACAGCTCCGCTCGCAGATTCTTTAGTCGGCTTATAAGGCATGACCATTACATCGCAAGCTTTCAGATATTTCATAGACTCATCATTAGGAAGAAAATCTGTTATCATACGGACATTATCCTGCAATCCAAGCTTTTCAATCTCTGCCGAACACTGTCCAAAATATTCCTGACTATCTTTTCCACCGCTTAAAGAACATACCGGCATATAAAGAATATCAGGAATATCTTTTTTTAAGATTGCAATAGCCTGAATTGCTTCAAGAATTCCTTTATGAGGAATTAAAAAGCCATAACTTCCCACAACTACAGAAGAATCGATTCCAAGCTTAGCTTTCTGTTTTGCGGCAGCAATGTCAGGATAGACAATCTGACCATGCTCAATCACTTTTATTAATGCCGTAACTCCATAATCTAAAAGCCGCTTTCTATCTGATTCGGCATGAACAACCAGGGCCGTGCATTTATTAAGGGAAGCGACAATAGTCCTAAGACTTTCAACGCGAGTAATAAAATCATTATCCGCCGTCTTATGAAAAGTGATTACAACTTTTTTTGAAGAGACAAGATTTTCTACAAAAGCAGCAAATCTTGCAAGATTCTGAAACAACCCGTAATGAAACTGAATGTGGACAAATTCACTTTTAGAAGCCAAGAGTTTTTCTGTAAGAGTTTCAAAATCCTCATTGTAATTCTGAATCCAGGTTCTAGGCCGAACAAACAGTTCATCTTTCTGAAGTAATTCCACGCCTTGATTTGGAAATATTTCATAATCAATATTTTTTAGGGAGGCTTCAACTTCCATTTTTGTATATTCAGCAATCCCGCATCTTGAATTCCAGGTTGTAACCATAGAAACAGATATTTTCTTTTGAACCGAAAAAACTTCTTCTATAAAGTCATTCCAATTGTCATTTTCAATTTTTTTTACCGGGATAATAACTCCGTGTTCAATGAGTTTTTCACACAGACAATCTGATTCCACGCCAATTCCATCAATATGACTATTTAAATAAGCAATATCTAATGAATCAATATTCTCTACAAGTTTTCCGAATTTTAAAAGATTAAGCTGACCGTCTAACTCATAACAAAGCGGAATTCTGTCATCAAAAATTTTTACATCAGGATATTCAACAGGGGCATCAGAATTTTCAAAAACAACAGATTTACCGTTTTCCTTTAAATTTTGAATGACAGCCGTTTTATCATATTTTCTTACATTCTCATCATAAAGCTTAAACTGTTTCTTTTCTTCATCACAGATAGTTTTTACAAGAACTGAATTTTCAAAAAGTTGATTAAGCAAAGCTCCCAAAATATCATTCCGCTTTTCAGTAACAATAATCCCAGAACCATTCAATAATTCCGTCAGCTTTCCTTCTGCACTGCTTATTACAATTTTCCCGGCATTCATTGCTTCGTAACAATAAACCCGATTTTCTGAATAATCATTCAATGAAATAAAAATTGAACTGACATCAAAAAGTGACTTAGCTAGAATTTTGTCTGAAGCCTGAACTAAAACCAATTTTTTATCAATGCCAAGCTGTTCCGCAAGATTTCTTATTTTTTCTTCCGCCTCATAATTTGAATCCTGCATAACGATAAAAAGGTAACAGTTCTTATTATAAAACCAGTTGAAAGAGGCAAAAGCCTTCAGCTCATCGATAAAAGCATTTTTTACAAAATCGCCTGCACAAAAAATATTGAACGAATTCTCATATTTCGCAACAAGATTTTTATCTGTCAAAATTACCGAAAAATCATTTTTTGAAAAATCCTCCGGAATTACGGCAATTCTATTTTTTTCTCCACTAAAAAGTTTCTGACGCCTTGAATAGTTGGAATCAACAACAATATAGTTATTACTCACCTTTTTTCTCCATTTTTCTTAAATCCAAGGCAATAATTTTCTGCAATTCACCAATATTTGCTACTGCCTCTTTTAGTTCAGAATTAAAATCATTCTGCTGCCGGATAAACGAAGAAAACAAAATATGCTGAAGCTTTCTGCGAATGCGTTTTGGAATCGAATTCGCAGGCTCGAATTTCAACTGCCATTTTTCTTCCATTTCTGAACAGCTTTTATGAATAATAGAAATATACTCATCAATCTTTTCGCAGTTATCAATAAAAGCATCAATATTTTCCACACGATTTTTTATAATCGATTCGCTCACTGCATTTTCTAGAGAATACTTTTTTTCTATTTCGGGATTTATCTGAATCATAATCCGGTCCTTAGCTTATATTGATTTTTCCAACTCTATATTTTTATAGAAAATTATATTATAATGAAGGTGATAGTTCAACATGAAAACTTTTTGCAGGATTTAACATGGAAAATATTGAAAGCGAAAAAATCATCTCTGAAATTAAAGCGGATATCTCAAAATCAGAAAATACAACAGCCTATGGAAATTTCGATAAAATTTCTTTAACTCAAGCCCAGGAAAACGGATACAAAATTATTTTTGATCATCTTACAAACGGTTCCGGCATTAAAAAATTTATTAATAAAATCGTACTGAAATTTACAAGGAATCACCTTCTTCAAATTATCCAAATGCAGAATTCTGTGAATCAGGAACTTCTTAAAAAAATTGAAGAACAGAACAGCAGAATAGATTATCTTGAAACAATCATCAAAGGAAAATAAATATGCGAATTATACAGCTTTTTTCTTCACTCTCATACGGAGATGCAATAGGCAATGACATTCTCGCCCTTGATTCAATAATCAAGGAAAAAGGTTTTCAAACTAAGATATATGCAGAAAAAATCGATAAGAGGATTTCGTCTGAGCTTGCCTCAAATATTTCTGAATTTACACCCGAACCAACAGATCTTCTGATTCTTCACATTGGCGGTGCAACAAAACTTAATCAATGGATTAAGAATGTAAAATGCAAAAAAATAATGATTTACCACAACATCACCCCTTCAGAATTTTTTGAAGACTACAACAAAAAAAGTGCTGAATATTGTAAACGAGGGCTTAAAGAAGTAGAAAGCCTTAACAAGACTTTTGACATGGTTCTTGCCTGCTCTGATTTTAACAAGCAGAATCTTATTGACATGGGCTACTCCTGCGAAATCAATGTGCTTCCTATCCTTATCCCATTTGATGATTACAAAAAAACTCCTTCTCAGGCTGTCATCGATAAATACAATGATGACTTCACAAACATAATCTTCCTTGGACGCCTTGTTCCAAACAAAAAACAGGAACATATCCTCGAAGCCTTTTCTGAATATCAGAAAAAATTCAATAAGAAATCACGACTTTTCTTAGTTGGAAATCCTACTGGCTGCGAAAACTACAGCGAAAAACTTAAAGAATACGCAAAAAAACTTGATTTGAAGAATGTTATTTTTACCGGTCATACCCGCTTTGATGAAATTCTTGCATATTACAAGATTTCCGACCTGTTTCTGTGCATGAGCGAACATGAAGGCTTCTGCGTTCCGCTTGTTGAAGCGATGTTCTTTGACTTGCCTATCGTTGCTTATGCAAGTTCCGCTATTCCCTGGACTTTGGGTGGAAGCGGTTTCTTATTGAACGAAAAAACACCGGCTTTGACGGCAGGTGTTATGAATGCAATATTGACTGATAACTCTCTGAAAAATGAAATCCTTAAAAACCAGCAGGAAAGACTTTCAGACTTCAACCACGACAAAGTTGCCGAACAGTTTTGGAGTTATATAAGCAAATTTCTGAATGAATAAAAGGATGAGATGAAAAAAGGCTGTCCAATAAGCCTGGTGACTGCGGTCATTAAGCGGTTAGTGAACTTGTCAAAGCACTTGTTGAAATGACCGTTTAAATTATAATCGGTGGTTTATGACAGGCTCAACCACCCCCACATTCTCCTTTATTGGACAGCTTTTCTTATTTGCTTGAAATCTTTTTGTACTCTTCGTTTCTAAAATCCATCTTGTCCATTTCATATAAGGATTTTGCATAATCATTATACAATTCTGGAACGTTACCTATTTCAGCTTCCATTGCCCGAAGATAGATTAAAATTCTGTAATTCACCATCATAAGAACAAGACCAAGTCCCTTCCATCCTGCCTTCCAGAATTTTTTATGAAAACCATTCCGTACTTCCTTTAGAATTACCTTAAAATAGCTTTTTAAAGAAACTCTATGTTCCATCTCCTGCTTACTATAACGAAGCTGTCTATCGTAATACATGTCAACGGTCTCGTGTGACAGATGATGAACTGCAACTTCCCTGTCAAAAGGTGTTGTATAAACCCTATCAGAAGCAAATGCATATTCATGATGAACTTTATCTGTAATAGACAAAACCGATTTCTTACACAAACCCGTTCTGTACTTGTTATCAAAAACTGAATAGGGATTATTTATCCCCAATACATGCATAACACAATTGTACGTAATAATGTCATATTTAGATTCAAAGTCTTCATCATCAATCAATTTATAAAGCAACTTTGTATACTCTGGATGAATGACATCGCTGGCAGTTAAAAGAAAGACCCAATCTGTAGAAGCAGCTTCAAGTGCCGGTTCAATCAGATGAGGATTATCACCATAAGGAACTGTAATTACTTTTGCTCCCATTGATTCAGCAATTTCGGCAGTCCTGTCTGTTGATGATTTATTGACAAGAATTATTTCATCAAAATTGTAAAAAGACTTAATAAAGCGTTCGATCCGCTTTTCTTCATTGTAAACAACAGAAACCACACTAATTCCATGTTTCATAATTTAATTTTCCTCCATAAGATTCTACAATACAGATTCAAAACTGATAAGAACGATTGAAAGTATACATCCCTTATTCTTTTATTATTTTACGAATGCCATCAGAAAAATCTATCTGCGGCTTCCATCCAGTATCTTCGGTTAATTCTGAAATATCCGCAACAAGATGCATTGGCTGATGCGGGTAATATTGTTTTTTTCCAAAACCAAGTTCAATATTTGGTGCAATTATATTTCGAATATCCACTAGATATTCTGAAAGCTTTCTTCCTCTCCCCCCGCCCAAAGGATAGGTTTTTCCTGCAACAGCGTTTTCAGCAACAGCAATAAAAGCTCTTGCTGCATCCTCACAATAAATATAATCCCAATCCTGCTCGCATTTTGTAAGTTCCGGGGAGCGGGCATTTTTTAATTCATTGATTACATAACTTATAAGAGTATGTGGATTATCTTTCTTGCCGTAAACACTTAAAATCCTTAACCAATTAAAACGGATTCCCAGCTGGTCACAAAGCATTTTGGAAAGTTTTCCAGCTGTGTATTTTGCAATTCCATAACCACTTTCAGGATTTACCGCAAGCTCAGGAGTTAAATCAACAGACTGTATTCCATATTCAGCCTGGCTTCCAGCACCAATAAAAACAGAACATCCTGCTCTCTTTGCAAGTTTTACTGCATCCAATGTATACTGAATGTTATTAAGCTGTAACTGAGGATTATCTCTATCAGAACCAAAAGTTTTTTCCCAGGCAAGATGAATGAAACAGTCATACCCCGAAGAAATCTTCAGTGAATTATAATCGCAAATATCACATTCAAGGATTTTTACATAATCACTTTTAGGCAGATTATCAATCCTCGAAGAGCCTTTTCGGACTATACATGTACATTCAATGTTTTTTTGAATTGCCTGCTCAACAATCGTTGAACCGATCATTCCTGTTGCGCCAGTAAGAATAAGTCTTTTCATATCAGTCAAATAAATCTTTTATAGAATCTTCCCATTCATTTCGCTGTTTCAGAAGATAAGAAATAATATCTCTGACAGCACCATAGCCACCTTTTACAGGGCTGACATAATCTGCAATTGATTTAACTTCTTCACAGCTATCATACGGACAACCCACAAAGCCAGTTAATTTCATTGGTTTATAATCATTTAGATCATCGCCAATATAACCAATTTCTTCCCTTTTTATGTTGTTTTCCGCCATAAAATTTGTCAGAAACATATTTTTAGCAGTTACACCCTGAAAAAGATAATCAACTTTCATTTCAGTCAATCGTTTTGTTGTTGCAGGACATTCCCTTCCAGTTAGAACGACTATTTTTATTCCAACCTTATGGGAAACAAAATAACCAACAGCATCTTTCGTACAGAATTTTTTCAGTTCATTTCCATTGTCATCATAATATATTCCGCCGTCAGTCATTGTGCCGTCGACATCAACAACAAGATATTTTATCTGCCCGTACATTATTTGATATTAAGAACCCCAGTAAGATATTTTACAGCTTCAAAAATTTCTTCTTCTGTAACGTTTGTTACAATATGCAAAGACAAATCATTGCTCATAAGAACCGCTCTAATTGATTTATCGACCTGCTTTTTATCTTTTTTGATTGCAGAAATAATTGTCTTGTTTTCAAACCATTCAAGTTCCAACGGCAAAGTAAGGATCTTTTTACATACTTCTTCAATGCGTTTTGCAAAAGATTCGTCCATCGTTCCACGCTTTACAGAAATGTGATTTGCAACAATCATTCCCATTGCAACTGCAGAACCATGCGGAATTCCATAATTACTTGAAGTTTCAAAAGCATGGCCGAAAGTATGTGCAAAGTTCAAAAGGATTCTTCTGCCCTTATCAAATTCATCTTCTTCTATAAAGTCTTTCTTAAATGAAAGTGATGTATGACAGAATGCGTTAACTGTCTGATTATCTCTTGATGTAAGTTTTTCAATATTTGCTTCAATCTTATCAATTCCTTCTTTTCCGGCCATTACATTGAATTTTACAACTTCGCCAAGTCCGCTGTTAAAATCCCGTTCTGTAAGAGTCTTGAAAAATTCAGGATATATTTTAATTTCATCAGGAGGAAAAAAAGTTCCTAAAAGATTTTTAAAGCCTTTACAGTTCAAGCTTGTTTTTCCACCAATACAACTATCGCAGGCTGCAAGCAACGTCGAAGGTAAAAAAGTCCATTTGATGCCACGATACAGAGCATTTGCAACAAAGCCTGTAATATCCTGAGTAATACCGCCACCAATAGAAATCAAGTGAGTATTACGTTTTGAAGGCATACTCGTCATTTTTTCACATATATCAATGACAGTTTCAATATTTTTATTCTGCTCAATTGCATCTATAAGATAAAGCCTGTCTTCTGGAATTGCTCCAAAATCATTACGATACAAATCGAAAATATTCTTATCGATGGCAAAATATGTTTCTGCACTGTTAACTGCATTTTTAACAAAATCAAGATTCTCTATAAAATCAACTTTATAAGTTTTGAATTTTGAAACTATATCCATCAAATCCTCCTGTTTATTTTAATGAAGCGGCACCATCTACTGTCAGAACCGCCCCGGATACATAAGATGCATCCTTAGCCATACTAATATCCTTATTTCTTTTCAATAACTGGAATATACATATTCCTTTTCAGTTCTTCTTCAGGAAGGAAAGGTGCAAGATCTTCAAGAGGAGGACTGAATAAAGTACCATCATCCAGCTTTTTAGTTGCAGACTTTGGCTCAAAAATCTGAGTTGTTGAAACAAAAACTTCACAAAGTGCAAAGGAATCCAAAGCAAGTACTTTATTTATAGTTTTTTCCTGTTTCAAATTATCTGTAATTTTGAAATAAGGAATTCCAAATGCCTTTGCAATTTTCTTAAAATCCGGGAACCCAAGATCATTGCTTTCCGGGCCAACACCAATCAACCCGTTATGGAAAATATTGTTCTGAGTCAAACGAATCTGATGATAACCGCCGTTATTAATGATGAACAATTTAATTGGAAGTCTGTTTGTAACAACCGTCTGCAACTCCTGCAAGTTCATCATTACACTGCCATCACCTTCAAAACATACAACCGGCTTCTTTTTATTTGCAATACACGCACCAACAGCTGCCGGCAAACCGTATCCCATAGAAGAAAGGCCACAGTTCATAATAAATCTGTCGTTCTCTTTTATATAATATGCAGCACTTCCAACTACACTGGCAGAACCATTTGAAACAACTGTAATACTGTTTTCCGGCAATGCATGGCTAACCTTATCAAAGAAATTGTAGACATTAACAATTCCCTTTGCGTTCTTCTGCTGAGCAGTAACAACAGGGTATTCATATTTCCATTTTCCACATTGTTCTATCCAGCTGTTTTTCTCTGTATTCTCAAAATTTGCGTCAAGCAACGCTTTCATAAAGATTTTCGCATCACAACAAACCGGCAAATCTGTTCTTATTGTAGGCTTTTTCAACTCTTCAGAATCGATATCTACAACAACTGTGTACGCTGCCCTGGCCCATGTTTTTACATTGTAACCAACCTGATAGATATTCAAGCGTGAACCAATACAGATAAGCAGATCACTGTTTTGAACAGCAAAATTTCCGGCACGGTCACCCATAGTACCCGCACGCCCGCAATAAAACTTATTATCCGTAGAAATAAGATCAACACTATCCCAGCAGGTAACAACAGGAATTCTGTATTTTTCAACAATACTCTTGAATTCCTGAATTCCACCGGAGAGACGAACCCCGTTGCCAACATACAAAACAGGTCTTTCCGAAATCTTTATTTTTTCTCGAAGTGTGGAAATAACATCTGCAAGATCAATTGCAGCATCCTTTTCTGGCTCATAGCCTTCCAGTTCCTCAGATTCTACAAAACTTCCCTGAATATCAAGCGGAATATCAAGCCAGCAAGGACCAGGACGGCCACTTTTAGCAATATGATAAGCTTTTTCAAGACAATATCTGATTTTTTTTGCATCAACTATCATTTCTGAATACTTGGCAACATTTTCAAGCGTAGAAACAATATCGAATTCCTGATTGCCGAGAGTCCTTAGCTTAAGGCCCGAATGCTTTACTGTCAATGTACTCTTTGTCTGTCCAGAAAAAACGAGCATAGGAATCGAATCCTGATAAGCACCGACAACACCATTCAAAGCATTGATAGCACCTGGTCCACTGGTAATGCAGCAGACCGCCATATTCGGACTAAGTCTGGAATAAGCTTCTGCAGCAATGGCACTGGCCTGCTCATGATGATTATATAAACAATGCAGCTTTGGATTATGTCCGAACGAATCGTTTAAGTGCATTGCCCCACCGCCAACTACAGTGAAGATATCAGTAATACCTTTTGAAATAAGAAATTCAGCAATATAATCAGATACTTTAATTTTCATTTTTATTCCTACAGATATTTACTTGGAGTAATAGTCCTTATGCAAACTTTCTCTTTTATTGAAGTAATAAATTCTTTCAAAGCCTCATTTCTCTTTGAAATATTGCTCTTGTCATATAAAAGCTTTGTATACTCAGAATAATAGCAATCAGCGATATTGTCGGAGTATCCATCAAAACCGGCAAGCGAAATGCTCTTTACACCCAAATTCTTTGCAAGATTACATACAAGCACAAGAGGATTATCATAGATTGCTTCATTCTGCTCTCTTAATGAAGCAAAATTTACGACGTAATCAACTTTTTCTTTTGCTTCTGTGATATTAGAAGTACAAATGAGCTGAACCTTTCTTAAACCGGCATAAATTTTACTGAAAAACTGACTGTAACGCTTTGAATTCCCCATAAAGACATAGTCAATTGGATAATCTTCTGTAAGAAAATTCACACTTATTACAACAGGCTTTTTTTCAAGAATGTACTCATCAACTCTAGTCTTTAATTCTTTAATTGTCTTTCCCGGGCCAATCAAAAGAATATCTTTATTTTCCAATTCTTTTTTTAAGCTTGCGACTGTTTCTGAATCATCGATCTGCTTATTTTGGAATTCCTGATATAATTTTTCACAAAGCTCTTTGTCGAACAGGAGATTCTTATCGTTCTCAGTAGGAATTTCTGAAAGAATTTCGTTTATCTGTTTGATACTTAATGTCTTTTTTTCCATCAAATAAGTAACATAATTCGGATGACATTCATTTAAAGCTGAAACGTAGAATAACGGACGATAACCCCACTCTTTCTTTGCAAACTCTTTTGTAATATCAATATCAATTGCTTCCTGAATTTGATTTATATCATACTGCTTACCAAAACGCTCATTCATATACATGGCAATAAGTTCCGTACAGGCGTTTCCGGCGCTTTTTCCCATTCCAAACAGAGTTCCATCGATTGAAAGATCTCTGTCTTTTATATTTTCCATAACCGCAATTGTATTTGAATATGCAAGCTGGAAGTTGTTATGCGCGTGATATCCAAGAATGATATTTTTGTTAAGATGCTCATTCATAATATTGCAATAATGAAGCAGTTTTTCTGAATGCATAAGACCGTAAGTATCTACGATTGTAACTACATAAGGATCTATCTTATTGATTTTTTCAATAAGAGTAATCATTTCTTCATCGCTGAAAGTTGTAACAGAAACAGGATTAACAAAAAGTTTATATCCCTTCTCTTTTATCTGCTTACAGAATTCCAATGCTTTATCCTGAAGATGTTTTTTAAATATTACACGAATTCCATCTATATGACTTTCACATTTTGGCGCAATATTTTCTATCTTACATGTACCATAGTCAATCATGGCACAAACAAGAGCTCTTGGCTTTTGCATACCATTGAAGACCGGTTCAACAGATTTTGTATCAGGGAAGATAGAACGGTTTGGATCATACTGCCGTCGCTCATCCAAAAAACCGACTTCAATAGCATCAACACCTGCACTATCAAGACGACTGAAAATACTTTTAATACTTCCAGCTCCATATTCCCAATCATTTACATATCCGCCATCGCGAAGTGTACAATCTAATAAGTATAAATTACGCATTTTAACTATTATACATTTTATCTATGGATTTATCAATTCTGAGAATTATCAGTAATATCGCATCTGAATTTCTTTACGACTCTTTTATTTTTAAAATATTATGCGACAAAACTAGAAAAAATACAGTTTTCTGTTTATAGTGTTTAAAATCCAGATGGAACATTCAGACATAAAATCAATACCGGAAAATAAAATCAAAAATTTCTCGAATAAAATAGACTCTTTACAGGTTGTTCGAGCAATAGCATTTATAATAATCTTTATAAGCCACTGCAATTCCGAATTTCCAGGGGAAATCGGAGTCTCCATTTTCCTTGTTCTGTCTGGCTTCTGCATGGTTTATTCGTACTACAATAAAAATCTTGGAACTTCTCTAAAAGAATGCTTTGCTTTCTCAAAAAAGAAAATCAGCAAACTTTATGTTCTTCACATCCTAACAACAGTCGCTGCGATTTTTATTTCTGTAAAGACTCTGAGTATCGGTTCAAAAATTGTAAACATTGTTTTGCATGGAATATTATTATTTGTAAATGCATTGCTTATCAAAACATGGATTCCAAACTCAATTTATTATTATTCACTAAACAGCGTATCATGGTATCTCTGTATATGTATTTTTTTGTGTATGGTTTTTCCTTTGATTCTTAAAAAACTTCAGAAATCAGACTGCAAAAAATCTATCATCACGATTATTTGTGTATATACTCTGCAAATAACAAGCAGCTATATGCTCCGTAACTTTTCCGCCTTTAATACAGTATCAGATAATTTTACAAAATGGTTTACATATATTTTCCCATTATACAGACTTGGAGATTTTATGATAGGTTGCTGTCTGGGTCATATCTTCGTAGAAAATCTAATATCTTTAAATAAAATAATGGCTTCCATATTGGAATTATTCTCAATTGCATTCATTATTTTATCCCTTTACATATACATTGGCAAATTGACTGTTCTTTCAGAGCCATGTTTCT
This sequence comes from Treponema sp., assembly GCA_017392945.1. Taxonomy (GTDB): domain Bacteria; phylum Spirochaetota; class Spirochaetia; order Treponematales; family Treponemataceae; genus Treponema_D. Next base: position 8,029 of record JAFOSK010000048.1, on the reverse strand, counting down.
GCCATACGGTTTTATTTATTCCCGGCTCAGTTTTTTTTGTCTTTAGTTTTGCCCAGAACAAAGGATTAATTTCAAAACTCATTACTACCTCCCCCCAGCTCATTTGGCTTGGAAACATCAGTGCCTACGCTTTTCTGATTCATCAGCTCGTAATCCGGTACACAGAATTTTTATATACAAAACTTACAGCCACCACAATGAATATGTATATAAAAATCATATTCACATTTACAGTTACAATATGCTGCTGTATGGCTTATCGAAAAATAGAAAGTTATATCAAATCAAGAATCGAGCACAATGCACAGTCATAAATTATATTTTCGATTTTAAAAAAATTAATTTTCTAGCAAAAAATTTGGTTTTAGCCTATACTCTACCCATATAACTTGGTTACAATAATGGAGGGACATAACTAAATCACTTAGTTATAAAAAGTCGATAACTATGCAAGAAACATCACTAATGGAATCTGTTCACATGGTTGAATTTCCCCAAAAGGGAGATGAGCGGGGACACCTTGTAATTGTTGAGGGCAACATAGATATTCCTTTTGAAATAAAAAGAATTTTTTATATTTACGGTTCAGACAAGGATGTTGTCCGAGGAAAACACGCAAACAGAAAAAGTGAATTTATACTTATCAACTTGGCCGGTTCTTCTAAGGTAAAGGTGAAAGATGGAAAAGGCAATGAAGCTATATTCTGCTTAAACAGACCACATACAGGAATTTATCTTCCAAAACTAATCTGGAAAGATATGTATGATTTCAGCAAAGATTCTGTTCTTCTATGCCTGTCATCCGAACATTACGATGCAGACGAATACATAAGAGATTATGATGAATTTGTAAAAATTATAAATGGAAAATAGAATATGAAACTTTCAATAGTAATCCCCGTATACTTTAATGAATTAAATCTCCCCCCTCTTTACGAAGACATAAAAAAAAAGATTATAAGTGTTATTGATTATGATTATGAGATTGTAATGGTCAATGACGGTTCTTTGGACAACAGTTACGCCGTCATGAAGCAGCTTGCAGAAAAAGACAGTCATGTAAAAATCATCAGTTTATCAAGAAATTTCGGATCTCACGCAGCAATTCTGTGCGGACTTAGCAAATGTACAGGTGATTGTGCAGTAATCAAAGCCGCTGATTTACAGGAACCAACTGAAATAATTCTTGAAATGGTTGAAAAATGGAAAAAGGGAAACAATGTTGTTTTAGCTGTACGAAAAGGCCGAGAGGAAAAGAAAAGCCAGACTTTCTTTTCTAACCTTTATTACTTTATGGTTCGTAAAACTGCATTTCCTAAAATGCCAAAAAGCGGTTTTGACATTTTTCTTGTAGACAGAAAAGTAATCAATGTTCTGGAAAATCTTGACGAGAAAAATAGTGCCATTACAGGACAGATTCTTTGGAGCGGTTTCAAAACGACAGAAATTTATTATACACGTCTTGCCAGAGAAATCGGTAAAAGCCGCTGGACCTTAAAAAAGAAGATTAGACTTGTAACAGATACACTTTTCAGTTTTTCCACAATACCAATTAAAGCTGTAACAACAGTTGGTTTTCTGGCATTTGTCGGTTCACTCATATGGGCAATCTTCTGCATTGCTGCAAAATTAACAGGATTAATTCTGGTTTCCGGTTGGACAACATTATTCTGCTTTAACTTATTCAGTTTTGGTGTTATAATGCTTACGCTTGGAATTTTAGGTGAATACCTATGGAGAACCTTTGATGCAACAAGAAATCGACCTCCATACATTATTGAAGATGAAAACAAACTAGAGAAATAAACATGGAAAAAATAATGCCCAACAGACTTGATAGAGGTTTTTATCTCTATCAGAAGGAATTTGAAAACAAAGCCCTTGAAGTATTAAGATCCGGCTGGTATGTTCTTGGAAACGAAGTAAAATGCTTTGAGCACGAGTTTGCCGGCTATATCGGATCAAAACACTGTATTGGTCTTGCAAGCGGTCTTGATGCTCTTTGGATTGCTTTCCGCGTTCTTGGAATAAAAGAAGGCGACGAAGTTATCGTTCAAGGAAATACGTACATTGCCAGCGTCATGGGGATTACCATTAATGGAGCGACTCCCGTATTTGTTGAACCTGACGAATTTTTTAATATTGATGCATCAAAAATCGAAGAAAAAATCACTCCTAAAACTAAGGCTATTTTAATTGTTCATTTATATGGACAGGCTTCAAACATGAAGCCTGTTGTAGATTTATGCAAAAAATATAAACTCAGGCTCGTAGAGGACTGTGCGCAATCACACGGAGCGAAATTTAACGGTCAAATGACAGGAACTTTTGGAGATATAGGATGTTTTTCTTTCTATCCTTCAAAAAATCTTGGTGCTTTTGGAGATGCCGGGGCAATTACAACAAATGACGATGAATTGGCCAACAAAATCCGCGTTTTTAGAAATTACGGCAGCGAAAAACGTTATTACAATCAAGTTGTAGGAACAAATTCACGTCTCGATGAGATTCAGGCCGGTTTTTTGCGCATAAGACTGACACACCTTAATGAACTTGCTACAGAAAAAGAAAAGATCTGTAAACGCTATCTTGAAGAACTCAAAAATCCTAAATTAAAGCTGCCTTCCATTCGCCCAGGAGCAACTCATATATGGCATCAATTTGTAATTAGATCTGAAAAGCGTAATGAACTCATTAAATACCTTGATGAAAATAACATCGGAACAATCATTCATTATCCTATTCCTCCTCATCTATCCGAAGCCTATGGATATCTTGGATTAAGAGAAGGTTCTCTTCCAATTACAGAACGCTATGCTTCGGAAGTTCTTTCCATTCCGCTTTATAATGGAATGACAGAAGAAGAACAGGCTTATGTTATCGAAAAGCTTAATAAATTCTAAAATGAACAAGGCTGACAACTAATTATATTCTTGCATCAGCCTTGTTATTTTCAATATTATATAAAATATCAGCTATGAACAAATTGAAAAAAATCTGGGAATTTTTAATAAATATATTGCACTTTATTTTAGCAAAGATTTTTGCTTTTTTAAAAAAGGACTTAACAGATGAAAACTTTGCTCAAATTGTTCAATTTTTAAAATTCGGCGTAATCGGATTTTCAAATAACATCATCTTTTTTGCTTTCAATCTGATTACGTTACTTGCGCTAAAAAAATTGTCTCTGTCATGGGATTATATAATTGCAAATTTCATAGCCTTTACAACTAGTGTCATTTGGTCATTTTTATGGAACAACAAATATGTATTCAAATTAAATGAAAATGAAAAAAGATCTCCTGTAAAGACTTTCTTAAAAACCTATATTGCATACGCTTTTTCAGGGATTATACTAAATAATATTCTGTCATATATTTGGATAAACCACATGCATATCTCCAAATATATTGTCCCTCTAATCAATATAGCAATTACCCTTCCAATCAATTTTATCGCAAATAAATTCTGGGCATATAATAAAAAAAAATACTAAAACAGAGGAGTAATTATGATTCATCCTTTATCAGACGTGAAAAGTAAATTTATAGGCGAAAATACAAATATCTGGCAATTCTGCGTTGTTTTTCCAGAAGCAAAAATTGGAAGTAATTGTAATATTTGTGCTTCCGTTTTAATCGAAAATGATGTTACCGTTGGAAATAATGTTACCATTAAAAGCGGTGTTCAACTTTGGGATGGAGTTACACTTGAAGACAATGTCTTTATTGGTCCAAACGTAACTTTTACAAATGACCTTTTTCCCCACTCTAAAGTTTATCCAAAGGAATTTGCACGAACTATAATAAAAAAAGGCGCAAGTATTGGCGCAAACACAACGATTATTGCAGGAAATACAATCGGAGAAAATGCGATGGTCGGTGCAGGCAGCGTAGTTACACATGATATTCCGGACAACGAAGTCTGGTTTGGAAATCCTGCAAGATTTGTCCGTAAAATAGAAAGCTGATTTTCTTATAAAGATCCTTGAAACATCAGACTAGCTGCAATCGTTTCAAGGATTTCATTTTTTACTTAGATCATCAATAAGTGCGCTCTTATTTATCTCCACTAACCTGAAAGCCTCTGTTTTTTATAAATGCAATCATTATTTCAAGAAACTTTACAACCCATATAACAAATGGAATAAAAGTTCTTATAATGTTTCCTGTAGAAATAATGAATTCCCTTCCATTTTTCACATAGAAATCTGTAATAGTAATTGGGATAAATGTAATAAAAAGCGCTATAATCAAAAACAGGGAACTTTTATTAAGTTCAGCCCTATCATCAGACAAGACATAAATAATAAGAATACTCAGATAAATTCCACAGTACAAAAAAGAAAAACTAGGAAAGAATAATATAACTGACAGAATCAAAACTAACTTGTTTTCAAACCTTTTGTCCATTATGGAAACAAAAAGCGAAAGCAGGGAAAAACTCAAAACCATCGGACGGGCAAGCCGTGCAATGGCATTAAGTCTGCTCGCATTTCCAAAAACAAAATATGATGCATAAGTAATCCAGTATTTAACTTCAAATCTTGGAATGACACCAAAACTATCGCCATCAATATTCTTTACAGTTGAAATCAATTTTGGAATATTTTCAAATCCATGCTCAAAGAACAAAAATGGAAGAAAAATCAAAATCAATGTTAAACATGCAGAATAAATAATCTGCTTAACATATTTCTTTTCAAGATATAAAATTCCAAAAAGCACAGGATAAATTTTTATCACCGCAACCAGCGCGAGACAGGTTGCCGCAAAATATGAAAGTAATACATTTTCAGAATCGTAATAAGTCACAAAATAAATAAGCAGAGCACCAGCCAGAACGATAATATTTGCACGTTCAAATGTATGAAGCATAATTCCAGATAACAGAATTGCAGGAATGACAATCTTGTTTGTTTTGTATTTATTGCACAAGCAAATCAATGAATGAACGAATATCAATGCCGCAATCCCATTAAAGAAGAAACAGCTGAACATTCCGATTTTTGATTCATAAAAGTTTTCAAGAGTCATTTCTGCAAAATTATCCAATTGAGAGAAAGGATAATACAAAATATGGACAAATGGTAAATAGTTAGATTGAAAAAAATAATCACTAAAATAAGGATTTTTATCAGAAGAATGACGTATGCAACTGAAATAATCAGCAAAAAGGTTCTTAAAACCTTCAAAATACATATATCTCTGTGCTCCCTCTGGATTTTCAATCAACAAAATTGCGTGAACAACAAAAGCAAGCAAAATGAGATAAGAAAATAAATATACCGGCGTAAGATATTTCTTATATATACCATCAGACAGCATTTATATCATACCTTTTATTTTTACAAACTTTCCTTAATGACCTTAGCCATTCTGTCAATCATAGCATCTGTCATTCCTGGATAAACACCTACCCAGAATGTATCCTTCATAATCTGATCTGTAACTTCAAGTCCGCCTACAACACGGTAAGCATCTGTATCACGAATCTGATCGAAACAAGGATGACGGGTAAGATTACCGGCAAATAAAGCGCGGGTCTGAATATTTGCAGCTTCGATTTTCTTAACAAGTTCTGTACGGTCAACACCTTCTCTGCATGTAATAAGGAAGCCGAACCAACTTGGATTTGAATTGGCAACAGGTTCCGGCAAAATCAATTTGTCCTGAACCGCTTCGAGAGCAGCATGCAAACGCTTAAAGTTTTCACGGCGGCGTTCAACAAATGAAGGGAACTTTTCAAGCTGTGCACATCCAATAGCAGCCTGCAAATCAGTTGCTTTGAGATTATAGCCAAAGTGACTGTAAGTATATTTGTGGTCATAACCAAGAGGAAGTGTACCATACTGCTTGTCAAAGCGATGCTTACAAAGATTATCTACACCACTAGGACAAATACAATCCCGTCCCCAATCCCTCATTGAACGGATGATTTTATGTAAAAGAGGATCACGGGTGTAAACTGCTCCGCCTTCGCCCATCGTCATGTGATGCGGAGGATAGAAACTTGAAGTACCAATATCACCCACTGTACCTGTCTTATAAACCTTCCCGTCTAAAGTATATTCAGAACCAAGAGCATCACAGTTATCTTCAACAAGCCACAGATTATGTTTTGTACAGAATTCTTTTACTGCCTTGAGATCAAATGGATTTCCTAATGTATGAGCAATCATAACAGCTTTTGTTCTAGGACTGAGTGCCGCTTCAAGCTTTGTAACATCAATATTATATTGAGGAATCGTTACATCAACAAAAACAGGAACTGCTCCATATTGAAGAACAGGTGTTACTGTTGTCGGAAAACCACAGGCAACGGTAATTACTTCATCACCTCTTTTTATCTGTCTTTCTTTCAACAGAGGGCTTGTAAGAGCCATAAAAGCACAGAGGTTGGCAGAAGAACCTGAGTTTACAAGAGAAACAAACGGAGTTCCCAAATATTCACCAAGCTGCTTTTCAAACTGATCAGTATAGCGACCGCTTGTGAGCCAGAATTCCAGCATAGAATCAGCAAGATTACACATTTCTTTATCATCAAATACACGGCTTGCATACGAAATGCGGTCCCCATCTTTATATTCAGGTTTTACCATGAATTTCTTGTAATATTCGCTGACGCTTTTTAAGATTTCCTTATTAGCCTGATCTTTTGACATTCCTTCAAACATAGACAATTCCTTATCTGCCGATTTTGACATGCTCAATCAACAGTTTTTTTATATACCAAAATATTCCTTTATCTGCTTATCCGTTATTTCAGCAGCAGAAACTCCGCCCTGAACAGATTTTTCCCATTCAACAATTTTTTCCAAAGCTGTCCTGATACCCCACTTCGGATACCAGCCAAGAACAGTCTTTGACTTTGAACAATCTAATTTTAAAAAGTTTGCTTCATGCGGTGCATTCAGCTCGCTGACATTCTTCCATGAAGCACCGTCCTTCCAATTTTCACAGAACAAAGTTGCAAGCTGACCTGTAGTTACACAACTTTCATCATCAGGACCAAAATTATATGCCCCAACAAAAGTTTTGTCTTCATATTGTTTTTGTGCAAGAGTAAGATATCCGCGGAGACATTCCAAAACATGCTGATATGGGCGCGTAGAATTAGGATTGCGAAGAATAATCTCCTTTCCGGCTTCAACAGCACGAATACAGTCAGGAATTATACGGTCGACTGCATAATCGCCACCTCCAATTACATTTCCACTTCTTGCAGTTGAAATTGCAGGTGAATCCTTTTCATTGAAAAATGAGTTCCGATAGCTATATGTCACTAGTTCTGAACAGGACTTACTGTTTGAATAAGGATCAAATCCACAGAGTTCTTCGTTTTCACGATAGCCCCATGCCCATTCTTTATTAAGATAAACTTTATCTGTAGTGACATTTACAAAAGATTTTACATTGGGAGTAGCACGAACCGCTTCAAGAACGTTTACTGTTCCCATTACATTGGACTCATAAGTTCCAACCGGATCTTTATATGAAGTTCTAACGATTGGCTGAGCCGCAAGATGCAACACAATATCAGGCTGCGCTTTTATCATTGCATCTTTCAACTTTTCACCATCACGAATATCGCCTGTTATGGAAATCATCTGACCGGCGGTTTTTGTATTTTCAAAAAGACTTGGCGTAGTCGGTGGCTCAAGAGAATATCCAGTAACTTCCGCACCGGCCAAAATCAATATTCTTGAAAGCCAAGTACCTTTGAATCCTGTATGTCCTGTTAAAAAGACCTTTTTATTCTTATAAAATGTCAAATCCATTTCTAGTTACCTTTATGAGCAAAATGACCCCATACATCCCATGGAGCATGTTCTGAAGACCATAATTTATTCAAATCCTCTTTGTCCTTAAGCATATCCATTGGATGCCAGAAACCATCATGCTTGTATGCATTAAGCTGTCCTGAATTTGCAATATTCTGTAGAGGAGCCCGCTCCCACATAACGTCATGGGCAGCTTCAGGAATAAAATCCAAGGCCTTATTTTCACATACAAAGAATCCACCATTT
>JAFOSK010000003.1 GCA_017392945.1 Treponema sp. | reverse complement strand
GGACAATCTGTCCACATGAAAAAATCTGCCTGTCCGTACGAAAAAAGACGATCCGTCCGCATGAAAATGACTTTATGTCCGTATGAATGTGACTCCACGTCCTTATTAACCTTTATATTTTATTGTCATACAATAATTTACAACCGCTTAAATTAACTAATTAACAAATAAATTTAAATAAATTTAAATAATTTGCTGAATTTCTTCAATATGAATCTCGACTTATATGTGGACATGTGTTAAACTAAAGTCCATATAAGGGAAATGGGGAAAATGGATCGGGAGCCAGAGCTTTTCGATGAATACAATTATTCATCGCTTGCAAGAGACAGTGAAATCAAATTTCAGTCTCAAAAAGTTGTTAATCAAAAATATGTCATTCAGCCTAATAATATTACAAAGGCTATCTACGACATGAATCTAGGTTCTAAGCGAATCGTCATGATGGCGTGTTCTCTTCTTCTTGAAAGAGATAATACTGACAATCTTACTGCTAAGAAAGACCTTACAGTAAAATTCAGACTTGAAGACGTTATGAAAACGCTTAACCTTACTCATGGCAGTACAACAAAAAAAATGCTGGAAAATGCCATCGAAACTATATTTGATCAGAAAATCCGCATACGAACTGAAGACGGCTGGACAAAGCTTTACCATTGGTTCGTTGAATCAAAATACTCTCTTGAAAAAAATGGTATTGAACTCACCTTCACGCCGCAAGTTGCGCAGGCATTCATCGATTATCTTAAGGGATATTCTGTCATCAATCTTGATGTATACGGAAACCTTACAGGAAAGTATTCTATCCGAATGTATGAGCTGTGCTGGTCATATCACGGTTTTGCTTCAAAAAAAGATGGAATCTGGAAAACGCCTCTTGTAGAAGTTTCTGAAATCCGTACGATGTGGCAGATTGAAGATTCAAAATATCCTATGATGAGCGATTTTAAAAAACGCGTATTCGATGTTGCAAAAAAAGAAATAAACGATTACGAAAATTCGCAGTTCACTGTAGAAAAGATAGAAGACGTAAAGCAGGGTAAAAAAATAATCGGCTGGCATTTTCATTGCAGGCTCAAGGATGAAAGCCGTTCAAAATTTGCTCTGGTAAAATCGGTTACGGAACGTACAGAAAAAGATGACGAATCTATAGCCCGTGAACATCAGGAAGAACTTCTTGAACTTTTCAGGGACATGATATCTTCTGAAGAAATCAGAAATTCTGAAAATCGTATGGAGATGGAAAATCAGGCCTGGAAAGAAGCTCAGGTTGAAATAATCAGAAAATATAAGGACGTAAAATCACAGTCATAATTTTTCTTTTTGTTTCTGTGTGTCCGTGAATTGTTGTTAAACCGTATTAAACAAAAGTTTAATCCGGTTTAATTTGGTTTAATATAAGTTATCAAACTAAAGTTATTTAACCGTGGTTTAACAACTGTTAAACTTTATTTCTCTTGTCGTTTTTTTTTCGACTATTTTCCTCCGACAGATGACAAGGCTCTAAAATCAAAAAAAACAGGGGTATTTTAATTCAGACGGGATATAACGTCAAAACAAGGGAAACCCCTCTTAAAATCAATTCTGAAGCGTCTCAGAGGGAATGAAAAAACTTCTCCCCTACCCCAATTTTATGTTATTTTGTAAAAAAAAACATTTGTTAAACATAAGTTTAACAAATGTTTAATTTATACTGATTTCTGAACTTTTTTTGCTGGATTTTGATAATATGTTAAACTTGGTTTAATAAAGTTTAATCCGGTTTAACAGTTGTTAAAATTCGTCAAACTTGGTAAAATAAGATTAAATTACGTTTAACATTTGTTTAATTAGTCCGATACTAAAAATAGTAATTGACCCGAAAGCCGGGATTTATAACAGGAATCAAAAAAAGCTTCCGGTTGCGAAACGAATTTCAAAGCCGCATGTCATGGTGAAGTGCACTTCCGTGCATTGAAAATTTGAAAATGGCCTCTAACTCAGCGGCGTGCTGGAATGGCTTTGAAATTCGTTTCTCTTCCTTGTGTTGTTTTTAGTGTTTTCAAACCCGGCATTTGCGTTAGTTAGATATGGAGCAATTAATGAAAACTTATGCATTTGCAATTCAGAAAGGTGGCACAGGAAAAACTACGGTCAGTGTTTCTGTCGCTGTTGAGCTTGCACGCCGTGGAAAGCGGGTTGTGCTTATAGATGGAGATCCTCAGGGAAACGCCTCCAGCTGGCTTCTGGACAGCCTTGATTATGAGCTTGCCGACGTTCTGTATGGAAAGGCTGGTCTTAAGCAGGCTTATACAAAAACAAAGATTGAAAATCTTACGTACATTCCTACAGCAGGTCTTAACGGTGAACTAAGAAGCTATTCTACAAAGATGGGAGAATCAAAGCCATTCATCTTTAAGCACATGCTTCCAGAACTTAGTGAAGATTTTGATTACTGTATAATTGATACGTCGCCAAGTTTTACGGGACTTGAAAAGTCTATATTCCTTGCCGCTGATGAAGTTATTGCCGTAATGCAGGTTGACTATTTTTCAACGGACGGACTACAGATATTTATGGACAATCTGTCCACAATGAAAAAAGACTTTGATTCTGCCGAAAAGCCGGAATTCAAAAAAATCGTTATGAATGTAAAGGATAACCGAATCAAATATCAGGATGATATGATTGTTCAGCTTAAAACTCTAAAAAAATTCGAATTTTTTATGATTCCTGTTGATCAGGCGTTCAAAAAGGCTCAGACAACTCATTTTACGGTTCAAGATTTTCCGTCTATCAAGAAGGAAACTCTTGATGCAATCACCGAAATTGCAGGGAGCCTTGAATAATGGCACTGGCAAAGAAAAAAATTGATTATAATCTTAGCGATCAGCTTAATTCCATGAACCGTATTACTGAAGGGCAGGCCGAAAGTCATGGGTTTTCGTCTACGGATTCAGAAAATACTTCCGTTAAACGCTTTGAATATGGACAGAATGTCACAAATTCTGTGGAAATCTCAAAGAAAAAAGCCGCTGATACATCTGTGATGGTGGGCTTTAAGATTCCAAAGGACGCTAAAGAACAATATAAAGAATTTTTTGAAGGTTACGGTCTAAATTTGAGCGAGGCAATGAAAAATGCGCTTGAATATTTTGCTTCTGACATTCAGAAAGGCAAGGTTCGTATAACTCTTACGCGTCATTTTGAGCGTGTAGAGTAGAGGTGTTTAACAGATGTTTAATATTGTTAAACACCTGTTAAACGATTTATAAACATTAGTATAACTTTTGTTTATCATATCGAGTAAAAGCATGTTAATTCAAAAAAATGCATTCTTCATGTTTTGGATTTTAATAAAATTTCAAAAAAGGTGACAATACGTCCTTATAAGGACATATTGTCACCTTTTTTTACATATTTTCTGTCAGCAGATAGTAGCATGAAGGATCATGAGATTTTGCAAGTCCTCCGTTTGCGGCTGCTACCAGAATGACTTGTGCGGCTGCATTGTATTTTCCTGTTTTCGGAAGTCCGTTCATAAGTACGGCATTGCTTGAAGAAACTATCATTGCCGGTATGAAATTGAACATAAATGCCGGGCTCATATATCCCTGTACTGTGTATTTTCCGTTGTTCTCAACTATGGAAAGGTTTGCAAATTTGTCTATTTTAAGATCCCGGATCGTTTTTAATCGGGTTTTTGCCTCGTCTTCGGATGCTGCGGCAAGGCAGTATAAATCATCTTCAGTGTTTCCTATTGTGTATAATTCGTCGCGGTTTGCGGAACTTGAAGCGATATTTTTAGCACATGCAGCGCTGTTTGCGCCTGATGAAACGTATTCTCCTGATATTGCTTCTCTTTGATAAGCAATCAAAAGATACCATGCACTCTTAAGTGATTCGCTTTCTATTATTGAGGCTTTCTTTGTAATTCCATTTCTTGTGAAATTCCAGCTTTCTGCAGGAAGTATTGTAACCAAGTCATCTGCGTTTACAATATTGAATATAGTTTTATATGTTGCAGAATCTGTTTTATTTGTTGTTACAAAAGGGCTTGCAAATGTGTAAGTAAAAGTTTTTTCAAAAGCTGTTGATTTTTCGTACCATGCACCAAGAATATTTGTTATTGCTGCTCCTCTTGAATGTCCTGTAAGGAATATTATTTTTTTTGCAGTTGAAGAAACGTTATCTGTAATGTACTGCTGGATTTTTGTATCGGCTCTTTTTGCGGTGATAAAAAATCCCTTGTGGTAGTTTGTGTCAGTCCATTTTGGATGGGTTGATGTATAAGCGGCGTTTGTGCTTCCTATATCGAAGTTGCTGTACCACTGTTCTCTTGTTGCATTTGAACCCTGAACGGTCAGCATTATGATTTCGTATTCTGTGCTGCCGGATCTTATGTTTGAATGGCTTATTACAAAATTTGTAATATCCTCAGTATCTGTTGTGTAGTCGCTGCTGAGAAGCTTGAATTCTTTAGCGTCCTTAAAACCAAAATTTGAATAGATTGTCGTGTTGTCAGCCGCAGAAGAAGGGGAGGCTGTTCCGTTTGTAAGTGACAGCATTGAATTGTCATATACATCAGTTGCCATACATGCAGCGTATCGGGCAAATTCCTGTCTGTATACGGTATTGTCTGCGCTGATCAGTTCCTCAGGCGAAAATTTAAAATCCACCATGTAGAAAAAACCGGAACCGTTTTCTTTCATTATTCCAGATGTTCTGGAAGAAATAGAGGCGTATACTGCTGATTTTGCAGCACCTTCAAAAAAACTTTCCTGATCAACTTCTGTAGAACAGGAAATGATTGTCATAGCCAGAATGGCTGTAATAAATATGTGTAAATTTTTCATAGCATTAACAGTTTATTTAATTTTTTACCAAATAGCAAATTTATAGTTTATAATCTATAAAAGATATTTGATTTTTTTTAGGGGGACATTTTATGGTTGATTATACAGAAGGTTCCGGCAAGCAATATCATACTGGAGTGGGGCCAGACGATATAGGAAAATATGTAATTTTGCCTGGAGACCCAAAAAGATGCGCAAAGATTGCGGAACATTTTGAAAATGCAAGACTGGTCGCTGATGTCCGGGAATTTGTTACTTATACAGGAATGCTTGAAGGTGAAAAAGTCAGCGTTACATCTACAGGAATAGGCGGACCGTCTGCATCAATTGCAATTGAAGAGCTCAGTAAGTGCGGTGCGCATACTTTTATAAGAATAGGAACTTGTGGAGGTATGCAGGAAGAGGTTCTTGGCGGTGATGTCGTAATTGCTACGGGAGCCGTTCGTATGGAAGGAACAAGCAGGGAATTTGCACCGATTGAATATCCGGCCGTTGCGAACCTTGATGTTGTAAATGCGCTTGTTGATTCTGCAAAAAAACTTGGGATTCCAAATCATACGGGAGTAGTGCAGTGCAAAGATTCTTTTTTTGGCCAGCATGAACCGGAGGTTATGCCTGTAAGCTATGAACTTGAAAATAAATGGCGGGCCTGGATCAGGATGGGATGTCTTGCTTCGGAAATGGAATCGGCTGCTCTTTTTATTGCAGGAAGTTTTTTGCGTGTCCGTGTGGGGTCATGCTTTTTGGTTGTGGCAAATCAAGAACGTGAAAAAAAAGGTCTGCCTAATAAGCAGGCTCATGATACAGAATGTGCTATTAAGGTTGCCGTAGAGGCTCTTCGTTCTCTGATAAAAGCTGATAAAGCTAAATAGATTGTTTTAGTTTTTTTTATTCGTACGGAGAAACTGGCAGGCTTTCTGGTGCTGGCTGCACTTTGCCGATTGCGCCTGTAGTGTTGTTTATAGGACTGTTCAATTTGTGCATTTTTGTACTTGTTGGGCGGTCTTTTTTTTTGGTGAAGAGCTGGCAATTTGGTTGCCATAAAACAGACGTTATTTTGCAGAAAAATTGCTGTTAAATAAACAGAGGCTCCGAACGCAACGCATCCAGAGCCTCTGCTGTCCGGTTTTCACGGACATCGGAGAGAGTTTATCAGCTTATTTACAAGCTGGCTATAATATAGCACACGGCTGCTTATATGTCAACACTTTTTATAAAAAAAATATCTTTTTTTTAATTTTTTTTAATTTAATTCGCGCAAAAAAAAGGCGGCTCTGCGGCAAACCTGGTTATACTCTCCAGGTTCGTCGTTTTTTTTCTTAAAGACAGGGGTTGTGATCCAATTTTGCTAGAAACTTATTGAACCTATGTCCATGGAAAAAAATGGTGTTATGGATTTTTGCATGGTAGAAGCAGCTCCGAACCTTAAGTATACGCTGTATGCGGACTTAATTTTTATTGCAATTCCTGCACCGCTTGTCCATAGAATAGGATAGTATTCCTTGTCGCTTTCTGTATCCGGTATCATTTTTGTAAAGCTTTGGGTTACGTTTCCAATTGTTCCGTTAAGTGTCAGTAGCGCGTCGCCTCCAAGAATTGTAAGTTTTTTCCATGGTTCTAGTTGTATAGAAATAGCGGCTGCCAGCTTGCAGCTTCCAAAGTTTGAGGGTCCGCAGATCTGGGGGAAAAATATTCGGTCATAATTGGTATAACCTTCAACAAGCATCGGGCTTGCTGAATCTGAGAGATTTCCAAAAACATCTGTTCCGATTGCTGTTGTCGTATTTATGCTTGCATAAGGCCCCAGAGGAATAGAAGATTTTCCGTAAGCGGTAATCATCAGCAGCTGGGGCAGGGGAGTCCACGAATCCGTATATGGAAAAACATATTTTGTGTTCAGATTGAAGAAAACACCTTTGTGAGGAAAAAGCTTCTTGTCGAGTTTGTTTATTTCGTATTCAAGAAAAATTCCTATGCTTCGGGCAGAGAGGGCAGAAAGAGAGGTGTGTTCGTACAGTTCTAAAACTGAGTATAGATTATCTTCCGAAGTTAATTCTTCATAAGTTTCGTAATATTTAAGAAACTCATCTGTAAAGAAAGCTATGTCTTTTACGTCTCTTGAACTTATATACTTATAGTAACCGCCGAACTCTACAGTGCGTCCGGTATCAGTGCGTGCGCCAATGTCAAGTCTTGTCGTTATGCTTTTATACGAATCATATTCTGCCCAATCACCGCTGGAAAGTCCGAATGGCAGCTGCGGGTAGCGCGTGTCTTCTGCAATAAAATTATATTCTATAAATATATTTGTGTTCAGAGGCTGAAGGTAATAAAAATTCACTCCGTAGTCGTTTACTGTTTTTGCTATGAGGGAAAGTACGGATCCTCTTCCTGTGAGACCCCTGTATTGGAATCCAACAGTAAAATCCAGCATGGAAGTCATCCTTGTAGAGATTGTCTGTGTAAAATCTATGTCTAAGCAGAGTTTTGCGCTTTTTGGGTTTTTCTGTACCATCTTCAGTAAAAGTTCATTTCCTCTGTTTTTTTCGTAGATGCGGGCCTTTATGTTCTGGTAATTGCCGGTGAGCATCAATCTGTCCATAAAATCATGAAAGACATCCGTGGTAAAAGGCTGGTCTTTAATCTTTAAGAACTGGGTTTCAATATATTTTTGGTCAACAGGTAAAAGTCCGTCAACCTGAATTGAATTTACAACCGGTATTTCTTTAGATTCGTATTCTGCATGGGTGCTTAAAGGTTTATAGGGAGAAATTCTCTTTCCATATGAATCGTAATCTTTTGGATATATTTTCTCACGGATTTTTTCAAGTGAATCCTTGTACTTTGCAACGGCCCTTTTTCCCTCTTCATATATCAGTGAAGATTTTTTAAAGTCCAGAGTGCCGAAATTTGCCAGGTCTGGAAATATGACTAAATCAGCATCCTTGTACATTGACTGTGTTGCTGTGTATTGGGAGATTGTTATTGTGTTCAGCATTGCCACAGCCGGATTTGAGTTGAACGTGTCAGGATCATTTCTTACTTTTTGAGAAATATCTATTGCGATGATTATATCGTAGCCCATGTTCTTTGCTACGTTTATTGCAAGGTTGTATCTGATTCCGCCGTCCATGTAATAACGGCCGTCAATTTCAATTGGTTCAAAAACTGAAGGAAGGCTCATGCTTGCGCGGATGGCTTCTGCTAGATCGCCTTCATTTAAAACAAGGGCTTCTCCGGTCAGCATGTCGCAGACAACGGCCCTGAAAGGAACGGGAAGGTTATTAAAATCCATGTCAGATGGATATTTTAATGTCCTTTCTTTTATCAGTTCATAAATCCGTTGCCCGTTTGAAACTCCTTTTCCAAGTTTTAGAGAAAGGTCAAGCCCAAGGTTGAGGGTTATAAGATTTTCAAAAAGGCTGTGATATCCCAGGGTGTTTTCGTAAGGTGAAAAAGCGGAGTCTGCAAAGATTGGTGTCCAGTCAATATCTTCAAAACTTTTTTCAATTTGAAGAGGAGTGTATCCGGCGGAATAAAGGCCCCCTATTATAGATCCGATGCTGGTACCTACGACCATGTCGATTGGAATGTCCATCTGCTCAATAAGTTCAATTACGGGAAGGTGAGCAAAGCCTTTTGCGCCACCTCCGGCAAGTACAAGAGCAACAGACGGACGGTCTTTGGGTTTCGGACCGGACGGCATTTTTTCTTCTGCAGGATAAGGTTTTGCGGCCAGATAAAAACTGAATGTCAAAAATATTGCCGTAATAAAAGACTTTTTCATGATTATATCATATCATAAATCATTGCAAGTGTAATGATTTATGTTGTAAAATGACGATATGAATAAAAAGAGAGTTTTTACCATTGCCTGCTTATTTGTTACTGCATTATTTTCCCTGCATGAAATTTTTCTTAATTGTTTCAATCACATAAGTTTTGCACGTGTTGTTTTAAAATTTCTGATGAGTTTTATTCCTTTTGGGCTTGCTTATTTTGGTTGGAAATCAAATAAGAATAAATTGAATTTTTTTATTACGCTTGGGCTTTTTGCCTACTGTGTTGCTGATGCTGCCATAAATATTGTGCTGATTTTAGGAATTGTTCTTTATCTTTTGGGGCACTTGTTTTTTATACGTGCATTTCTTTCTATTAAAAAGCCTGTTCTGATTCAATATTTGTGCTGGGGAGTTTTTTCAATAGCTGTTTTTTGTTTTATATATTTTATTCCCGATGTTGATTATAAGCTTAAGGTTTTTACCGCAGTCTATATATTGTTTGTGACGGCGATGGCAACTCTTTCTTTTGGTATTACGCGAAAAATTTTTGCAGGTGGGCTTATTTTTTGGCTCTCAGATATTCTGCTTATAATAAACATTGCGGCTGGATTTTCTGATGGGCTTGCTCATATTTTTTCTCTTGGAATTTATTATGTTGCCGTTCTGCTTTTGGCAAGTGAAGTTTATTTGTCTGAAAAATAGATTTTGTTGGTTATAAAGAGAAAGAAAAAATAAAATCCTTAAAACCTATTGACTTAGTAGGTAATAAAATGTATAAAGTCATTGTCGGATTAAAATCTAGAATCTTAATAGTGAGGTATGATTATGAAAAAAACAACACTTATAAAAGTTATTGCAGGTGTTCTCCTGCTGACGACAGCTTTATCTGCTGAAGCAAAGGCTAAATACAGATCTTTGGCTCAGATAAAGAAAAACGGTTCAATTAAGGTTGCTGTTTTTAGTGACAAAAAGCCGTTCGGTTATGTTGATGAATACGGAAAGTATCAGGGCTATGATGTTTATTTTGCAGAGCGCATTGCAAAGGATCTTGGCGTAAAAGTTAAATATGTTCCTGTAGAAGCTGCTGCTCGTGTTGAGGTTTTGGAAACTGGTAAGGTTGATCTTGTTCTTGCAAACTTTACAGTTACTCCTGCCCGTGCAGAAAAAGTCGATTTTGCATTGCCGTATATGAAATGTGCTCTTGGAGTTGTTTCAAATAAAAATAGTCTCGTGAAAACTCCTGAAGATCTTAAGGGTAAGGTACTAATAGTTTCAAAGGGGACTACAGCCGAAACTTATTTTACAGAAAATTATCCGGCAGTTCAGCTTCTGAAATTTGATCAGTACAGTGAAGCTTATAATGCGTTGCTGGATGGTCGTGGGGCAGGGCTTTCTACAGATAATACAGAAGTTCTTGCATGGGCATTGGAAAATCCTGGCTATGCAGTTGGTATTGAATCCCTTGGAAGCATTGATACAATTGCGCCTGCTGTAGCCCGCGGAAATTCTACTTTGCTTGACTGGCTTAATGAAGAAATACGTAATCTAGGAAAGGAAAATTTCTTCCATGCTGATTACGAAGCAACTCTTCGCGCTACATATGGAAAAGATTCGAATGCAGATTCTCTTGTTGTAGAAGGTGGAAAGCTCTAATACTAGCAAAAACTACCCATATTGAATGAAAATTTATTTTTATGAGTAAAAATTACTCAGTTTAACGGGTTATTTTTACTCATGGGTAATTTTGGACAGTGTGATTCTTAAGATGGTTTGAAGTTTGCCGTGTTTTCGGCGGATTTTGAACCTTTTTTTTATGTCTTTTAATTTAAAGAGTGTAAATTTTTTTAGAAAATGCATGAATTTTGTCTTTTTTTACGCAATTTTTAAAATTATTTAAGGTTGGCACGATATTTGCATAAATGTAAGTGTAAGGAAAAATAAAATCCTTACAGAAACTTAAAATAATTTATAAATGCTGCAGGAGGCATAATATGAACGAACTTTCACTTTTTGATTCAATTTTCAACAACACAATGGATAATGTGTTCGACGGTTACGCCCGCAGAGCTCCGATTGCTCCTCGCGTAGATGTAAAAGAGTCTGACAATGCTTACACTCTTGATATGGAACTTCCTGGACGCACAGAAAATGATGTAAACATTGAGCTTGATCGCAATACATTGACAATTTCTTCTAAAGAGGAAGAGACTGTTGAAAAATCTTCTGAAGGCAAAAAAGACAAAAAAGAAGAGAAGAAGAATTCTGAACGCTGGTTGATCCGTGAACGCCGCTGTTCTTCATTCAGCCGCAGCTTCCAGGTTCCTGAAGATGTAGACAGCGAAAATGTCCGTGCTTCTTTCAAAAATGGAATCCTGAATATTACATTGCCGCGTAAGGCTCTTACTGCTCCGAAACGCATTGCAATCGAATGTGCATAAAATAAAGCGCTGTCATAAAACACCTTAAAAAGGGGATGCCTGACATAGAGAGTCGGGCATCCCCTTTTTTATTGAGGGGTAGTAAAAACCCTCAAAACGGCGAAGTCAAGGCTTTAAGCGTTAGCGTGCCTTGACTCGACGTATTTAGGGTTTATTACAAACACAAATAACGGCGAAGCTAAGGCCTTAGGCTTAGGTGCCTTGACCCGGCGTATATCCATGTTCATTGAGGTGTTATGGCTGATCAGAAGCAAAGTTAGTAATAAATTTTTTTTGCGATTTATTGAATTCTGTCTACCAAATAAAAATGTAAAATTCTTTTTTATGGGAGAAGGGTGACGGTTTGTTTTTTTTATATTAAAAACTATATGAAAATGTATTATTAAACGAATAAACAGTATATAAAAGTAGACAATATGATATAAAATATATTTGCATATCCATATTTTTTACTTTCATGCTCCCCTTGTTTTTCTCTGCAAAATTTTTTTCAAAATGCTAAACCCTGATATTCAAATTCCGAGAATCAGAATGATAAAGGGGAATTCTATGAAAAAAATACTTTTTACAATTTGTTTAGTTTCGCTTGTGACTTTTTTTGCTAATGCACAGGAAAAAATAGATATTGATATAGATTTCGTTGCTGATTCCAATCGAACTTCTTATGAAGAATGGACGGGCGGTTATTCACCTGAAGAAATAAATACAGCCTCTGAAATTATGGATATTGGACGCCGTCTTGGACGTGGAATAAAATATCAGGAATCCGTTCAGAATGATCCTAATCCCTTCAACAAAGGAAATCCTGCCTATAAATATAGTGCCGCCAGGGTTTATGGTTCTGAAAAACGTGGTGCAGATGTTATTTTAATAGGTCATACAGCCACTGTTGATACAGTAAAGTGTCTTAGGCTTATTATTCGTGGTTATCTTGAATCTGCGTTTGCGTATAATGCAGAAGATTCAAAGCGTCTTGCAGAAAAAATCTGCTATTGGAATACAAATAATTTTGATAACAGAGCATATTTTGATTCTAATTTCGAATCTGCGGTCTTAAGCGTTTTTGACGGACGTTTTGAGCATGTTGGTCTCTCTTCTTCATATAAAGAATGGAAGGGAACGGTTCTTGTGATCCCTCATGTTTCTGATTTTGTTCCTTCTGTAAATGCAGGTCCTGATGTTTCAGAAGAAGTTATAGAGCAGTCTGAATCTGACGATTCTGATTATTCGTCTTCTGAATCGGAGCTGACCGAGTCTGATTCTTATGATTCGTATGGTAATTCCTATGGTAGTAATTCATATAACAGTGCTGACAGCAATTCAAAAAATTATGACAGTTCTTCCTTGTATGCAGGTAAAAAATCTTCTTCTTGGCTTACGACTCCAATGCTGGTGCTGATTATTGCTGCTGTGGCTGTTCTGATAGGTGTAATTATTGCCGTTATTCTGATGACCAGACGGCAATAGGCAATCCGTTTGCCGGTCAAGGGGGGGGGATTTGTGTGCACTCCAGATAAGTTTTTTGTTTTTTGCCATGCATCACATAATAAGAAAAAAACTTTATGCCGGTAGATTTTTTTCTCTCATAAATCAATTTGGTTGCGCGGATGTGTTTATATAAGAGAAAATATTCTGAAAGAGTTGTAAAAAGAGTTGTGAAAAAACCTCGTTCATAAGACTGTTTTTTTGTAGAATAATTTACAAAAGTATTATACTATGACAGCATGAGACGTAATGTAGTTTTATCAGTTTTATGTTTGTTTATTTATTTGTTGGTTTCTTGTTCTTTAGTTGAATCAAGCGAAGAAAAAGGCGTTTTTGCACTCGGCTTGAATTTTGCAATGCCACAGAATGCTGTCGCGGAATCCAGGGGGCTTTCGCGAGACGGAGAGGAAGTCAATCACGATGAAGATTATCAAGGTGATGAAGAAGATTGGAATTCCATCGAATATACGGCTGTTGTAAATGTTATCTGGGACGGGGGCGGATCTGTCTCGACAGGAACCCTTAAAAAAGTTCCCGGGCAAAAGACGGCCAAAGGCGATATAGTCGTACTTGGTGTACCCTACGAAAAATCTCTAACCGTAAATTTGCAGATAAAAGATTCTGATGGAGATGTTCTTTACAGCGGGACAACGACTACTTCTTTGAAGAACAGTACTCCTATAGAGATTAATTTGTCTTATTCTGAAGATCTGGATCTTGATTTGGATCTTAAGATAAAATACAAAGCTATTCTTTCGTCAGACATAAAGCTTGTTGCGAAATATAATAATACAGCGGTTTCCGAAGAACCTATTTCGCTTTTGGACAAAAGCAAAGGTGCGGAGATCACGTTTACCTGCCTTGATTCTGAAGGAAACCCTATTCCTGATGATGAAGTTTCTTCCTATTCATGGTATCTGAACGGAGAAAGTATTTCTGGAACGACTTCTTCTATATCCATAGATCCTTATGCACAAAAGCTGCTTGATCTTGGGGAAAAGAATTATGTTGAATGTGTAGTTACCTATTCCAATGGAGAAGGAAAGAAGCTTGCCTGTGTAAAAGGCTTTAGCTTTGCTTTTATCGACGACATTGATTTGTCGTATGTTATTTATCCGGTTGGGGGAATTTCCACAACCCTTCATCAGTACAATGAAACATTTAAACTTGATGAAGAAATTGTGAATAGTGTAATGAAATTTGCCGTGAATCCTTCTACTAATGATATTTATGCTATTACTGAGGCTGAGGCAAAATCTTTGATCAGAATAAAGTATTCTTTGTCAGGATCTTATGAAAAGGATACTGAACATTATCTGGATTTGTCTGATTTTAACGGAATTTTTGCTATGACTGTTGGCCTTGATGGCAAAATCTGGGTAGCCATGGGTGAGTATGATATAGACAACGGTACTTGGACCTATTTCGTTTGCGCATATTCTTATGATCAGAATTCCGGATTTACAAAAATTTATGAATTGACATGTCCTAGTAGTATTAAGTCTGGAAGTATAAGTACAATGGCTGCACAAAATATCAATTCAGATGATTATTTGGTCATGACTTTCGTAAAGGAAGGAAGTGTTGATTCAACTCCTGTTGTTCAGGCATTTAAAGTTGTACAGGATAGTGATGGCTTAAAAAAATTGGAGTCCATTGGGGCACCTGTTTCTTCAAAAACGATTGTTGAAGGTTGTCATACATTTAATGACATGGCATTCGTAAGGGTAGAAAATTCACCAAAACTTTGTGTACTTATGAATGGAAGCGTTCTTAGCGAGGGTTCTAATCCAGTATATTGTCGAGGAGCTGTTGTTCTTGGCGAAATTAATACAGGGGCGGCTGGTGAAACCGACGACCCTAGCATTAAATTTGATAAAGTGGACGGAAAGACGGCTGCATTTGGTTTGATCGGTTCAGACACTCCTTTTAAAAAATGGTCGATTGATAGTTTAGAGGATATTGATGCTTGTTATCCTTATGGGGAGCAGGAAAGCTCTTGTTTCTTTGATGCTACGAAAATAGTTGCTATAAAAGAAGATGTTATCTATATTGCCGATGACGGTATCTATCAAAAAGAAGATTCGGATGTAAGAGCGGGAACGAATAAAGACAGAATTATGGAGTTTAACCTTCAGGATAAGACTGTAAGTGTTTATGCGGATGGATTGTATATGAGTGTTCCTAGTTCCGGTCTCTTTAGTCCAAATTCTGGCTATACGATTGAAAATTACTAATGGGAGAGAATAAATATGAAAAAAATTATTGCACTTGTTTTTGCAGCAACCGCGTTTATTTTTGGGTGTTCCAATACAGATAATAATTCGGAAAAATTGCTTATGGCTTCATTTTTGCAGAATAATACTTCGCAGAAAAATGAAACCGTAATTAATTTAAAGAAATGTTTACAGAGTTCCCGTTGTCTTTTTCCTGATAACGATGAGTTGATCGAAAATTTTGATGATGTTGAGTGGAATCTTCATTTTTCTCCGTCTGAAATAAATACCTATAAAGAAGCAAATACATTCTATTGCGATGGAATAAGGGCTGTTGACGGAAAGATTTCATTAAAAGCTATAAAAAAAGGTATTTATGATATAAATCTAAATGGTACATATCAGAAGGATTCTGAAACATTTTATTATTTTGCAGGAGAAAAAAATAATGTGGATCTTGCCGGCCAGAATGAAATAGAACTGGAAGTTTCATATGTACAGTCTGGAACGGGTTCTTATTCTTTTGATCTTGAATTTGATGATAATTGGGATTTGGATCAGATAACAGAAGATAACGTTTCTTTGAGGATTGTGCCGTTTTCATATTACACTCTTTCGGAAGAGGAGCTGCAGCGTTGCCAGCCGGTTATAACCGTTGCGAAAGTGCCGGAAACAGGCGAAACGGAAAAAGTCGTATTCACGGCAACAAACGAACAGATTAATTCCGGATTTTATCAGATTGAAGTAAGTCTTAATAATTATACTGCAGGCAGTTTTGGTAATTCCGTAAAGATAGAAAAGGTTGTCCTTTCAGATTCTGTATTAGCAGTAACGTCCAAATTGAAGACAGCAGGAACGATTTCTGCTTGTTTTTCTTTGCCGTCGGATGCTATTGCTGATAAATATTATGCTACAAATGATACTGATGCAAAAGGAAACGGCTTATATTTACAGACCCGCGGTTATGTTTGGGATATAATCTCAACGATAGTAAAAGCCGATTGGTCTTCTGTAGATGTTCTTGAACAGCCTATATTAATATATTGTGAAGATTTTACGCTTGATGTTTCAAATTATAATACGCTCTTAAAACGTGGTGGAGTCTATGCTGAAGATTCAACATTCGACGGTTCTATAAAGATTATGGCGGACAATGCAGTGTATTTATTGTCGCCGGATTCTGTGATTTTACAGAGCGGAACAATAAAGTTGTCCAGTTCGCAGGCCAAGTACAGCTCGACCATTCCTGAGTATACCGATCTTACAATTGAATATCCTGAAAATATTGACAGCTGTAGATTTTCTGATCATACAAATGTTGAAGTTGCGAATTTTTTTACAAAAAACGTATATTTTGAAAGTCCTTCCGATTATCTTAATTCTGAAACTCCTTTTATTAAGATAACAAAGGCTGCCGTGGATAAGTATAATGAATCAGTTTCCGAACCTGTACAAAAATTACGCTATTTTACCGATGGGAATGGCGATGGAAGTTATGACGCAGAACCTTCGACTTCTTTGAAAATTTATACTTATGATTCATCTAAAGAAACTTATTATCTGGATTATTCTTATGTTTATGATTGTAAACTTTCGGAAGATAAAGAAACTTGGAATGTATATCTTAAGAAACTGGCAATGACTAATATCATAGACATTGAAAAATATTTAAATTTGTCGATCAGTGCAACAGGGTTTGTAAACGGCGAAGCAAAAACGTATAAAAACAGCGACGATGATATTGTATTTGATTATAATAAAAATGATTCGGGAATTGCTTTAGAAGCTTCATACAATCCAGATTGTACGGATACCTCTGTTGTGTGGAAACTTAATGGAAAGAATATTGATGCTTCTACAAATCTGGTTATGATTTCATATTCGGAAATGCTTATTGGAAAAGGTAATTATGTCAGCTGCTATGCAACTTACGGCGGTAAGGAATACTCTTCCATGATCAATTTTAGTTTTAACAGCAACTATATTGATGCGGATTGGGTAGCTTACGAAGACCGCTATAATAACAAGAATAATCAAAAATTTGTAATCGGATATTACGAAGAAAACTTGGATGTTTCTGACAGTATTGGAAAATCAAAGGTACTGATAAAAAACAATAGCATTGAAAGCGCTACTAGTGAGGAATGGAATCATTGGAACTTGAACGATGGTTATTTGTACGCAGTCAAGAAGGACGCCGATGGAGCTTATTCTCTAATAATTTATAAAATGAATCCTCTGACAAAAGAATTTAATGATGCGTATACAGCAGCGTCTGCGGTTAGTAATATTCTAAATGACGGCGGATATTTAAAATACAATATTGTTGATATTACAAAAGCAAATGAATCTTATTATATGTTGCTTCAGTCAACCGAAACTGACACGAACTATAATATATTAGTATGTTCTGCCATTGCCAAGCAAAGTTATGATGAGGGTACTGGGTACGCTTCTAAGCTTTCAGCCGATTTCAGCGTTGAAGATATAGGCGAACTTTATCAAATTTCCGCTTATGGTAATTATGTTTATATGGCAGCTGGTTATAGTTCTGGAATTTACAAGGTTGAAATACCGATTAGTTCATTGTCAGACATTTCTGCTGAATCTGTGGATGCTATAACATCATCTACGTTTCCTGCTATATTCGGAGATGGCTTCCCTATAACAGCAGATGGGGTTGCTGATAAATCTTATACAGATATGGCTGTTATAGGCAGTAAGTTGTATTGTACGTTGAAGGCCGCTACTTCATTTATAAGTGACTTGAATTATACAAATCTAGGTGGAATTGCTTGTCTGAAGATTGATTCTGACGGAACGTTGTCTCTTGACGGTTTGAGTGGTGTTGCAAATCGTACAGAGCTGGTCAATGGTGGTAGTACTAGTTATGTTTATGCACCTTTTGGAGATAAAAACCCTGAGGCTTTCTTTGGTATAGAAAAAATTCTTGCCATAAAAGAAGATTATCTGCTTTTACAGGATTGCGGTGTTTATCTGACAAACGAAAGTAAATCTGACTATTGTTTTTTTAAGTCTGATCGTATCGTTTATTTTGATTTGAAAACAAACACTATTGATGTAAATAAAACACGTACTGATTTTAAAATGAATAAAGCATCTGTATCGGGTACTGTAATTTACTAGGAGAGAGGAATTTAGACTATGAAAAAGTTTTTATTTGCTTTTGTTGCAGTTTTTGCATTTTTGTTTGCCGCTTGTTCGGATAACAGTGATAGCGCAAATTTAAATCCTGTTGCTGTTGCAAATGTCTTGGCGTCGTCGGATTTTTCTGCTGCTCCGGTGGTCGCTAATGATGAAAAAACGACGGTTGCAATAGAACTTTTAGGTTCTGCTGTTGACCATGTCGAGCTTGAGGAAGGAAGCCGTTCCTTAAATTCTGAGTTTGAAAAAGACGCTCTTGAGGACGCCAATAATATTGATTGGTATCTTTCCTTGGATGGCGGGCTTAACTATTCTTCCGAAAAGTTAGTCAGGGACGCTACGACTGGCAGGTATTCTTTTGAAGTGGTTGCAGGACAAGAATATGCCAGTATAAAGTTTAAAGGTTCTTATAGCAGTAATTATGTAACTAAATATTGTAATGAAGATGGTAATGAAATTCTGTGTACTCTTTATTATACAGCAGAAATGAAAAACGTAACTTTTTCTGCTGCCGCTAGAAAAAACGTCATAAAACTTCCATACACATTTGACCATATAGAAATGGGAGAAATAGACGGCGAAACCGTAGACTACTACAATACTGCTCTTTCATTGAGCTATGGAGGTACAACTTCTACAGGACTTGTTGCAAAGGTTACCATAAACGATGTTAACTTTAGTAATTACACGGATGTCAGTGCAAGGTTGATAAAAACAGATGCAGATGGTCCTGAAAAAATCATAGAAGCAGATCCTCTTGAATCTGGAGATACCGTGACTTTTACTTTTACGTCTAGTACCGAAATTGAACCTGGAGTTTATAATTTTGTTCTCTCATATAATAAATTGTATGACAGCTATTATATAGGTGACCTGCTGTTTTCTGATTATGATTCGCTTTATCTTGTAAATAATAACTATGTTTTGGCATCATACACTCCTGTTTTTGATAAGGAGTTGTATACAGAAACTATTTATGCATCAATGGATTCAACTGCAGACGGTGATGGTAAGACTTATGATGCTCCAATGTACATAGAAGATGCTTATGCTTATGCTGTTTCTGAAGAAATTGGAATAAAAACTGTTTATATTTATTGTATTGATGATTTTGTCCTTGATTATGATGCTGTTTATGATTCAACAAATGGGTTGTGGGAAAAAATCGTAGAGAACAAAAGGATTGAAATAATCGCTCCAAAAACTAAATACACTTTTCGGTATGAGGACACTGAAAACCGTATTTTTGATGTTATGGGCTTTGAGGTTGCTTTAAAAGGAAATGGAAATGATTCATACTCTAAGTTTTCTTTTAATCTAACCTGTCCTCATGATGGAGATTCTGCATTTGGTTCTTGGGGTGCTAAGAGTTTAGCCTTAAAGCTTTCAGATGGGGCTGCGTTTTCCCTGAGTAATTATAATTCTGATAATCCTTGGCTTGAAAAGGTAGTTATTTATATAGCTGCTCCTGAAGATCTAAGTACATATTCTGCAGATTGTCCTATTATTGAACGGGTAAAAACTTCGTATAGCAATTTCAAATTTATGGCTAGTGGTGTCTATGGAACAAAATCTGATGCGGCCAGTGGCAGTGGAAATAGTGCTGTTTCATTTGCTGGCAGTACTTCTTATGAAATAATACGTGACGAAATTAGTTCTACTGAAGGTTATAAGCTTTATTTTGCTGAAGAAAATTAATGAAATTGATCCGATGGTGATTTAGCTGAATTATGCATTTTTCGTTTTTTAGGTCTAAAAAAATCGATATAAGCGTTCTTGTGCCTGTGTTCAGTACAGAAGCGACGTTGCTTCGCTGTTTGGAATCCGTGAAAAGGCAGTCAGGGCAGGGTTTTTTGCTTGAACTCGTTGTTGTGGATGACTGTTCGTCAGGTAAGGATGAAAGCGGTCGTTCCTGTATGCAGATTGTGCGCGACTTTAAGAAAGCTTGTGGTTTTGCCGTTCAGTACATCCGGCATGAGCAGAACAAGGGTGCTTTTGAAGCAAGGCGCACGGCTGTATATGCGGCTAATGGAGAGAGGCTTTTTATGCTGGACAGTGATGACTGCCTGGAAGAAGGAGCTTTGCTCAGGCTTTTGAAATATGCAAGGGAAAGCGGGGCTCATATTGTCCATGCGGATGCACGTGTTGTCGGAAAAGGCGATGAGCATTTTATGAACGAAATGCAGGAGAAAGCACATAACATTCATGTTGGTGTGCTTTGCGGCCGGCAGATCATTGAACATTTTCTTATTGACATGGATATTGTGGGCTTTATGTGTATAAAGCTCTTTGACCGTGAGCTCGTTTTAAATGCTTTGGAGCATGTTCCTGTTGTTTCCTGTACAATGGCGGAAGATTATCTTCTGTTCTTATGGGTTGCCTATGAGGCTGCTTTGCACGGTTATACTTATCTTGGTGTAAAAGATACAGTCTATGTATATTATGTAGACAACGGAATTACCAGCCGCCGTACTATTACAGATATAAAAGATTGGGTAAAAGTGGTCTCAACGGCATCTGTGTTTACTTCGATATTTTCTGAAATTGAAAATCTGCCCGAAGAAGAAGTTTCTGGAATCTTTGATAAAAGAATTTCTGACTGTATAAAGCAGAATTGCCGCAGTTTTTTGGCTCATAACATATTGTCCTACCGTCAGCTTGTAAGCCCGGAAATAAAGCCGCAGGCTTACGAACTTTTATGCGAATATTGGGGCAGGGATTTTGTTGAGGACATAGAAAAGCAGCTTAAGTCAGACGGCTTGTCTTAAATGTTGATTTTGGTCGGAAAGGTCAAAGCAAAACGTGATAAGCATTGGAGCAATATATGGTCATTGAGTGGTTCTAGGCTTGCCGAAGTGCCTGTCAAGAAGATTGTGGTTTGACAACACAATGACCAAATATGCGTGAAAGCTGTTATTTTTGTAATAATGTGAAAGTGCCTTTGATTTCTTTTGGTGTTCCGATCCAGCTCTGATCCATGTCGGCCGGGTTTTCGGCATTGTATGCAACTCCAAAATCATCCTGCGGTTTTGGATATGTTCCCTTTATAAAGAATTTTTCTAAAAGTGAGATGTAATATTTGCATACATTGTCTTCTGGGCGTACAGAAAGTAATTTTTTGAATTGTTCAAAAGCCTGTTCGTAATTGCCGGATTCAAATACGCGCATTGTCTGCTCCCATGCAGAAATGTAGCGGTTAAGGTTTTCATCGCAGTCTGAGGCGAATCCCACAAGTTCATACAGGCGGATAGGAGTCTTTACGTTTACAACCTGCACTCGATCAAGGCTTCGTACGACAAACTGGTCGTCAAGTCCCATGCGGGTGGCCTCGCTTATCAAAATTCCGTCTGTGCAGTACTGCTTGTTTACACCTTCAAGACGGCTTGCAAGGTTTACATTGTTTCCCATTACGGTGTAGTTCTTTTTATTCTCTGAACCCATGAATCCTGCTACAATCTCGCCGCTGTTTATACCTATTCGGGTAAAAATAGTTCTTTTGTTATTAACCATTATGCAGAAAGCCCTGAACAATGTAGGGTCCATTTCTTCCGGACATGTGCCGCCGTTTACGGTGTCAATAATTTCTTTGTTGATTATCTTTTCAGCAGCCTTCATTTTTATTGCGGCAGAGCAGGCCCGTGCGGCATGGTCATCCATCTGAACCGGTGCTCCCATGAATGCAACGATGGCATCTCCTTCGTATTTATCTACCGTTCCGTGTTCGTTGATAATGATTTCGCTCATCTGTGTAAGGTAATAGTTCAATAGTTGAACCAGTTCGCTTGCTGAAAGCAATTCGCTGAATCCTGAAAACTTCTGAATGTCAGTAAAAATCGCAGTCATTTCAATGTTTTTTCCACCCAAGGTAAGCTTTGACGGATCTTTTATGATTTCTGCAACTACATCCTTTGAAAGACATTGACTGAATGCGTTTGTAATGAACTTCTTGTCTTTTTCGCTTGAACGGAATTTAAGTATTATTACCGAAATTACGGATGTAAGCGAAATCATAAGAGGGCAGACGATCATTATGTAAATTCCTGCCATTACCATAAGTATTACAGGGACAGCAATAACGATTGTAATCAAAGAAAAGAACGTAAAGAACTGAATTCGTCCGCGTCTTTTTGCCTGAATGAACAATGCAGCAAATGAAAGGATTATTGCAACTAGTGTTCCCCAGTACCACTCTATAGGCTGGATAAAATTCTGAGTCATTATTGTGTTGTATACGTTTGCATGTGTTCCTACGTTAGGGTAAGAGTTGTTGAACGGCGTGGAACCAAGATCTGTGGTTCCTGTTCCTGTATTGCCTATAATACAGAATTTGCCGTTGTACATATCTTTCATCGCATTAAAGTAGTTCGTGTAATCTTCTATATCGTAGCTCAGGGTTTCTATTCCATGCATAAAGTCTTCGTCGGTTGCTGCATTTGTAAGCAGCAGTTCGTTAAAGCTGTCGCTCATAAGGAATGCAGAAACGTTTTCAAAGAATTCCCTGCGCAAGGTAAAATATTCATCAAGCATGGATGGATCTGCTCCGTTCTGAATTGCCTCCCCGTTTTCATTGTAGCCCTGCATACAGTTCAAGAGGAAAGATTTAAATTCAAGTATTTCTGAATAGTCACTCAGCAGTTTTTTGTATTCTGTGCGGTATGAAAGCGGATTTCCTTTTGCGTCAACGAAATTTAAGTGCTCTATGCTGTCAAAATTCCTGAGCCCTGAAATTATACTTTTTTCAAGCTGGTTCAGATAATAAGGATAAAAAATGGAGTTATGGCTGAAGGATGTGTTTTCCTGATCTATCTCTTCGATTCCTTCTTCATTTATTCTGTTGGAAACAAAAGGTTTGTGCAGCCAGTTTATAAGCATTGAACCGTTTTTATCTAGAGGTATGCTGATTGTCTTTTTTTCATCTCTTCCAGGAATGCTGCAGTCCTGAAGAATAAGTCTTTGTTTTTTAAGGATTATTTTTTCCGGCTGAAGAATTTTAAGCATTGGTGCAACAGAAAGCTGTCCAAGAGTTCCGTCATCGTACTTTATAAGGAGTTTGATTCGTCTGCGTACACCATCTGAGTCAATGCTCACGTTTGTAAAGCCCGCCCCGGCTGCATGAGAAATTATTTTGTGCAATGCTGGTGAAAAAGCCTTGGAATCTTTTGCACATGACATTTTTTCCAGATTGTTGTCCGAATCTTCAACTTGATACAAAAAGCGTTTTCTTGCGTATTCAAGTTCTTTTTCGTCATATTTTATTGCAAGGTCTCCTGCATTTATCGTAAGCCATGTATTTCCAAAAAACTGAACGGCTTTTGCAAAATATTCGTCATTATCTACGAATATATTGTAAATCTGATTGGCACTTGCAGGGTTATCATGTATTTGTTTTACAAGATCCTGGTCAATTGTCTTGTTTGAAGGAGAAATATATTCAATATCGAATACAGCTGTCGAGGCGCCTAGTTCCCTCATTGTCATAAGAATGTCTGCAATCTTATCGCGGCTCCATGGCCATTCTCCTAGTTCGTTTATAGCTGTATCATCTATGTCTACTAAAAGAATTTCGGAGCGTTCCTCTGGTGCTTTTCTGATTGAAAGGAATATGTCATATATTTGCTGGTCAAATTTTTGCAATAAACCAAGGGCTGTAAGAATTGTCCAAAATGCAGAAATTGCAATAATAAGCATGAATTCTACAGAAAACCTTCGCTTTTCTTTGTTTTTTATGTGAATTTTCTTTATACTAATCATGACTAAAATTATAACATTCATTATGATAAAATATAAGGGTTCTGTTCAAATAATTTTACTTTTGTTCAGGCTTTTACAAATCTAAAAATGAGGGTTTAAATGAAGAAGAAATTATTTTCAGCGTTGATTTTTCTTTTTGCTGCGCTTTATGCAAATGCCCAAAGCTCGCAGAAAGTTTCAGAGTTATTGGAAACTAAAGTTCTGAGTAAAGGGCAGGCATCTTATCTTGTTGCAACTTATATGAATCTTGTTCAAGAAGAGGCGTCTTACGAGGAGGCATTTAATGCCCTTGCTGAAGAAAAGTTTTTTTCTTCAGGTGAAAATTTTGAACAACCTGTTACTCTTGCAAAGGCTTCTTTGCTTTGCATGAGTGCAGTCGGGCTAAGAGGCGGTCTGCTCTATAATATATTCCATAACAGCCGCTATGCATTCCGTGAACTTAAGGCAAGAACGGTTCTTCCAAATAATTCAGATCCTGATATGAAAATTAATGGAACAGATCTTATTGCTCTTATTAACTGTTGTGAAGATGCAAAGGCAGGTAGAAAATGATGCGATCAAAAAAAATTCATCTCGCTGTTTGTTCAGTTTTTCTTATTGCTATGGCTTCTGTCAGTGCATTTGATTTTGGTGGATTGCTGACTAATGATTCTGTTATAAAAACCTGTTCTGACGATAAATTCCGTCTGGATCAGAAAAATTCCGCATCATTGTGGGTAAGGGCACCGTTTTCTGAAAACGGACAGAATTATTTTATTGCGGAAGCGGTATACAATTTTGAGCGTGATTTTGATACAGATTCTCCTACAAATGCTCTTGATTTTGATCTGTTTAAACTTGCACTTGCAAAAAAAGCCGGTGCAGGTTCTTTTGATCTTAATGCCGGACGTTTCAGATATGCTGATTTAAGCGGAACAATTTTCTCTCAGCTTGCTGACGGACTTGAACTTTCTTATAAATCTCCTTCGCTTCAGGTTTCATTGTATGGCTCTTATACCGGGCTTTTGAATTTTCATAACGTAAAGATGATAAGTTCTGGCGATTATTCAACTCTTGCAATGACTAAGAACCGTATAAAAATCAATCAGCTTAAGAATCTTAATCTGATTAACCAGAAGACACTGACTGTTTTGAATGCGGTTGCTGCTTCTGCTGCTCCGTATGGAGAAAAATTGAAACTGCTCAATACTTCGGGAATGCTTGATGCTCAGAACATAATGATTGCTAATAAGCTTTCTGTTACGTCGGATGCTTTTATTCCTGATACTGACAGACTTTATGATCCTGTAGAAAAATATGTAGTGGGTTCTGCGGCTGTTGTTTTTTCAAATCTGTTTGCCGGTCAGAATTTAGGCGCGCAGTTCCTTGGTGCATTCCGTGTTGAGAAATCTTCGTTTAATCGAATGTATGCAACTCTTTCTTGTGACGGTCCGATTAAGGGGTCTTTATATTATGGTATAAACTCAACTTTGGGATTTACTCAGTATGATGGTAGCGGAACGGAGATTTCAAATCTTTCTAAGCTGGGAATCATGTACTATTCAAATTTTCATGCTGCTTCCCTCGGTTTTAATGCGGTATACGCTTCATGCTCACAGAGCGGATTCGAATGTTTTCATGGGGTTTCGCAGATGTCTGCGACTTATGCGCTTCAGGATCTTCAGTATTCTGGGTTAGTTAAGTTCGGTATGTCTGCGACTATTAAACCTGTGCCAGTTCTTTTGTTCCTGGGTGGCTGTGACTGTGTAATTACTTCTACGGATAGCGATGAGCGTGATAGTTTTGCATATTCTGGAATGCAGTATATTCTTGCTCTTAAATGGCAGGTTGCAAGTGATTTTTTGCTTGGTGCAAATGTAACTCAATATCTTGCAAAAGATGGTTGTGATGATATGGATAAGACTGCGTTTACTTTGAGCGCGGCTCTTTCATTCTAATCATATAGGAGAAGTTTTATGAAGGGTGCAAAAGTTTCTATTGTTGCTGTTTTTTTTGCGTTATTGCTTTGTGCAAATGTATTTGCAGACGATTTTAAGGCAGAAGTTCTTTCTGTTACTGGGAAAGTTGACTGCATGAAAGGCAGTCAGTGGACTCCCGTAAAGGCAGGTGATTTTCTTTTGAAAGGAGATGTCGTTCAAACTGGTTTTAGAAGCGAACTTGTTCTAAAGATTGAAGGGTCTACTGTAAAGGTTTCGCCATTAACACGAATGTCTGTTGAGATGCTTACAGCTCAGGAAGACAAAGATAATACTAGTTTATATGTTGCCACAGGCTCTGTTGTTTCTGATGTAAATAAGAATAATAACCGAAAGGTTGGATTTACTGTTCGTTCACCGGTTGCAACCGCTTCTGTTCGTGGTACTATAATTCTTGTAAAAAATACGTTCCGCTCTTGTTCATTCAAAACGCTTCGCGGTACAATGGATGTAATTCCTAATACTGCTTCGGGTACAAATAATAAAGGTGAATCTTCTGATTCATCTAAGAATGGAATTATGGTATCTAAGGATCAGGCTGTTGATGTTTCTGCAGCAGGTTCTATTAATTCTTCACTTAGTAATGCAAGCAATGCTTCTTCTGGTGTCGGGCTTGGAACGGTCAAGGAATCATTTAAAGAAGGTGTTTCTGCTTCTTCTGGTTCTGTTTCAAGTTCTGCACCGGCAGTACCTGTTTCTCCTAGTCCGGTACAGGCTTCGTCTGGTTCGCAGCAGACTACAGTTGATCCTACGGGTTCGCTTACAATTTCTGTGAACTTCCCAGAGTAGTCTGGTTAGTGATTTTTGGAAATAATTCTGAGATTATACATATAAAAAATAACGGGAAGTA
The DNA here is from genome assembly GCA_017392945.1 of Treponema sp. Classification (GTDB taxonomy): domain Bacteria; phylum Spirochaetota; class Spirochaetia; order Treponematales; family Treponemataceae; genus Treponema_D. Next base: position 6,296 of record JAFOSK010000003.1, on the reverse strand, counting down.
GGGAAAGGGATTTCAAAAAACATTCATTTGTTTTGCCTCTGTAGCGGAAAACTGTATAGTTTCAAGGTACAAATGCGTGGAGCACACTAGCATGCGACATTGAATTTTTTTTCAACGGGCAATTATTTTTTTTGTCAGGTAAATTATTTAAAAATTGATTTCCATGGTTAGTGATTTACTCTCATTGACTAAGCTAATTAAAACTTTTAAAGTTATATGGCTTATGGATACTGCTTTTATACAAAAGGTCATTCCGATGTATGTTACGGCTGCTGGGCTTACATTACGGCTTTCGTGCATCGGTGTGCTTTTTTCTGTCGTTGTTGGATTATTTTGTGCTCTTGTAAAATATGCAAAAGTCCCTGTTTTAAGAAAAATCGTTGGTATTTATATTGAAATCTCAAGAAATACTCCGCTCTTGATTCAATTGTTCTTTTTATATTTTGCTTTTCCGCGTATGGGAATAAAGCTTTCTTCGGTTCAGTGTGCTGTAATCGGACTTACGTTCTTAGGAGGAAGCTATATGGGAGAAACTTTCCGCAGTGCGCTGGAAAGTGTTTCTAGAATTCAGATAGAAAGTGCCCAGTGTATCGGGCTTACAAGGCGGCAGGTTGTGCAGTACGTCATTTTGCCGCAGGCCTTTTCGGTTTCTGTGCCAGGACTGTGCGCTAACATTATGTTCCTGATAAAAGAGACTTCTGTATTCAGTGCGGTAGCTCTTGCAGATCTTATGTATGTGGCAAAAGATCTTATTGGTCTCTACTATAAGACTGATGAAGCGCTGACACTTCTTTGCATTTCATATTTTATACTGCTTCTTCCAGTTTCGCTTTTAGCTTCATTTGCAGAAAGGAGATTGCGCTATGCTCAGTTCGGACATGCTTGATTCTATTGTGCGCGCATTCGGCGTTCTATTTATGGGAACTAATTTTATCCGTCTTCTTGGCGGGCTCTGGGTTACTGTATGGATTGCGCTTGTTTCTGTAATGCTTTCTGTTGTTTTTGGCTTCGGACTAGGAATTGTAATGACATTTAAAAATCGTATCATAAAGATTTCATGCCGAATTTACCTTGAATTTATGCGTATTATGCCGCAGCTTGTCCTTCTGTTTGTTGCGTATTATGGTATTACAAGAGCATTTGGAATTTCTCTTAGCGGAGAAGCGGCTTCTATTCTTGTGTTTACTTTGTGGGGGACCGCTGAAATGGGAGATTTGGTGAGGGGTGCATTGGAAAGTGTACCGCTGCATCAGTATGAGAGTGGCCGGGCGATTGGTCTTACGGAACGGCAGATATTCTTCTATATTGTTATTCCACAGACGATACAATCGCTTGTTCCTCTTTGCATGAATCTTATAACGCGCATGATAAAGACAACTTCCCTTGTTGTGTTTGTTGGCGTAATTGAAGTTGTTAAGATCGGTCAGCAGATTGTTGAGGCTAACCGGCTTACGGTTCCGACGGCGGCCATTGCGGTTTATTTTGTTGTTTTTATGATGTATTTTTTAGTGTGCTGGATTTTAAGTCTTGGCGCGCGCTTTATAGAAAAGAAGCAGAAATAGATTTGTCGGTATCGGAATTTTATTACTGATTTTTTGGAGATATAGAAATGGCATTGCTTGAGATAAAGAATATAAAGAAATCCTTTGATGAACATGTGATCTTAAAAGATGTTTCGCTGAATGTTGAAAAAGGCGAGGTCATTGTAATTCTTGGCCCTTCTGGCTGCGGAAAGTCAACTTTGCTACGATGCGTAAACGGGCTTGAAAAAATTCAGTCCGGTGAAATTTTTTTGGATGGAGAACTTATTTCTAACAGAACAAAGGATATGCATCTTATCCGCCAGAAGATTGGAATGGTATTCCAGAGTTACGATCTTTTTCCTCATCTTACTGTGATGAAAAATCTTCTGCTTGGACCAAAACATGCGCACGAGCTTAACCTTGATATGCCGGAAGTTGAAAAAGAAGCAGAAATGTGGCTTGAACGGGTTGGGCTTTCTGATAAAAAAAATGCCTATCCGCGCCAGCTTTCCGGTGGTCAGAAACAGCGTGTTGCAATCGTGCGCGCCCTCTGTCTGCACCCGGAAGTGATGCTTTTTGACGAAGTTACAGCTGCACTTGACCCTGAGATGGTTCGTGAAGTTCTTGATGTAATGATGGGCCTTGCAAATGATGGTAAAACAATGCTGATTGTAACTCACCAGATGCAGTTTGCTCGCGCGGTTGCAGACAAAATTGTCTTTATGGATGACGGTGAGATTGTAGAAATCAATACGCCGGACGAATTTTGGACAAATCCAAAGAGTGACCGGGCCAGAAAATTCTTACAGAATTTCGAATTTGAAAAACGAAAATAGTATTTTTCATTATGGTGCTTGGGCCTGTCTAAACCATAATATGCAGGTTTACTTCGTGTCTTATGAGTCGACAGGCTTAAAAAAGACCAATAAAAATTATTTTGCGGGGTTTTTTGTGAAGGTTAACGCCAAAACTAGACAGATTTGTTTTTTGTTTCCTATAAAAGATTCTTATCCGATCGGAGGGTTTAAGATTGCCTACCAGTATGCGGACTATTTTGTTTCGGCGGGGTATGACGTTCATCTTGTGTATTCCCATGTGCGATATGATTTCTGGAAGCGCGAAGGTTCTCTAGCGTTTAAGATTAAGACTTTATTGGGATTTTATTACAGGCTTTTGCGTAACCAGTATAAGGCCGGTGAATGGTACAATTTTTCCGGATGTGTTAAAAAACATTTTGTTTTTAGATTTAACAAGAGTGCATTTAAGTTTCTCAATCAGAATGCAAAGGTCATGGCTACTGCGGTTGAAACTGCAATTCCACTTGCAGACATTAAAAGTGTCGCTCTTAAAAACAAGTATTATCTTATTCAGGATTATGAGCTCTGGCACGAAAATACTGACGAACTTATAATGAAATCTTATGCGCTTGGATTTAAGAATATCGTAATAGCCCAATGGCTTAAGGAAAAAGTAGAAAGTGCCGGCGGCAATGCTGTTATTGTTCCAAACGGATTGGATTTTTCTTACTTCTATCTAAAGAATCCGATAGAAAGCCGCAAACCTGCAGAAGTTGTTATGCTTTACCACAAAGATGAACGGAAGCGCTGTCAGGATTCAATTGATGCATTAAAGCTCGTAAAGGAGCAGGTGCCAGAACTGCATGTAAGTATGTTTGGAAACCCAGAAAAGCCAGAAAATTTGCCGGCATGGTTTGATTATTACAGAACACCTGAACATTCGCTTCATCTTGATTTGTATAATAATGCCGCGCTTTTTGTTGCTGCTTCCAATAAAGAAGGCTGGGCTCTTCCGCCGGCAGAAAGTATGCAATGCGGCTGTGCGCTCGTATGTACGGATATTGGAGGTTTCAGGGATTATGCAATTGATGGAAAAACTGCTCTTGTAAGCCCGGTTTACGATGTTCAAGCGCTAAGCAAAAATATTCTTGAGCTTATAAACAATAACGAAAAACGTATTCAGATTGCAAAAAACGCGAACGAATTTATTCAGCGTTTTACGCTGGAAAATTCATTCGCGCTGATGAGCAAAGTTGTTGAACAGGACGACTAACGGCCACCGTTGAACATGTAGAATACTTTTGGCATTATCTTTTTCATTGCAATTCCGATTAGAGTTCCAATACAGCAGGTGGCAGCACCAACAATAAAGAATTCAAGTGTATCGGTAATGCCGTTCTGAACCGTAATGAATTTGTACCATAGTTTTACAAGGAAATTAAGGAATTTCGGTTCATGTATTGCGTACAGGAAGAACGAAAATGATGCCAGATACTTTGCAATGCTATACATCTTTGGGTTGTCTGAAATCAACTTGGAAAATTTCAGCATGAAAATACAAGCAACGATTACAAGGAGTGTAGAGGGGGCTGCGGTTCTGTTTATTGTGATTATCCATGTGATTAAAACTGAAGGAATAAGGAACTTCCATTTTGCTTTGTCCGCAAGTTCAAAGAAGTCGATGTCATTCAGTCCGAAGAAAAGCCCGAGAGAATAGTACAAAAGCCCTGAATAACCGATTAAAAACATTGGTGCATAGAGGAAAATTCCGAACATCAGAACAAAATATGAAATCCTGCATTTCCTGATCAGATAGATAAGGATTGGAGAAATAAGGTTCATTATCAATAGGTCGCGTAAATAATAGAACGGACCAATATATGGTTCAAAAAGAGAGTTTGCATAATGCTTGGGATATTTTCCGATGAAGGCGCAAATCCAATCTTCTACAGTCCAATCGTTTATGTATGGCAGTGTATGGTTCACTTTGTCTGGAAAGATAAGGATGGCAATAGCTTTTACAAGAATGAACAGACCTATTGTAACTGCCGGCCAAAGCAGATAAGGAGTAAGCAGTGCTTTAGTCTTTTTTTTGAGCATAAGCCTGTAAGGATCGTTCTTTTTTGCAAGAAGGTACGAGCTGAACATAAAGAACAGCGGAACCGCTGCCTGCCCAAAGAACGTATAGTTCAGAACCTGTGGTATGTGCGTAAAAAAAGTTTTTGACGCAAGGCTGAAATTTTCAGGATCAGTCATAAAAAGATATGTCTTGTTGTTATGTGCAAATACAACCAGCATTATAAGCAAATAACGTAGTGATGTAATTCTTTTAGAAATATTTTCCGGAATCAAAGGCTTTTTCTGTGGTTCGTAAGCAGCCGTATCTACATTGTTAATTGTTTTTTCTATATCGCTCATTTTTATTCCGCTTTTTCTGAATTTTCATGAATATATAATTTGGAATCTATTAAAGATAACAGTTTTTCCGTAAAAAAGTTAATTTTATTATTTAGAAGTTTTAGCCTTATAAGATCGAGCATTGAACAAACTGCAAATGTGCTTATCCAGTTTGCGAGAGAATACATAAGGCATTTTGCAGTTCCCATGTCTAATGAAGCCTGCGGAGCGAATATCATTCTTGGATAGCCGACGAACGGCTGGCAGTGCAGTATGTATATGCTGAATGTTGTTGCAGAAATCAGATTTATTGCAGGGCAACTGAAAGTAAGATTTTTGAATACTTCAAACATAAGGATTGAAGTAAGAGGTGAAAGAATTGCGTAAGAGATAAAGTGTAAGGCCATATCCATATATGCAGAACCGTTTTCCGGCAGATTATGGAATGCCATAAATGCATAAGTGGAGCAAAGGTATACAGGGATGAACAGCAATATGCTTGCTATAAGCCGCTTTGTACTTTTTTGATTTGCGTATATTTTGAAGAATGCGCCCAAGGAATAGAAGAAAACCGCCCTCTGAACGTGTGCGTAACGGTAGTGGCGGAGTTCTGAAAATCCGAACCACAAAATTCCTTCCACCAGAAGAAGAATAATAAAACCTTTCTGGTTGAGTTTTTGTATAAACGGGTTGATTACAGGAAGCAGTGCAAGAAGAATTATGTATGCAGTAATATACCAATAGATGTCGCTTGTAATTGGAAGCATGTAGAATTCAATTATAAAACCGAAGTACTGCATCACCGTAATGCCGGAATATGAACAAAGACCGCTTGTTTTAAGCACAAGGAATATTGCCAGGGCAAGAAACTGGCAATACATGACCTGAACGAAAATTGAAAGTATCTTTTTTTTGCTTATGGTAGGCCGGTTTCCCATAAAATATCCGCTCATCATAAAAAAGGAATTCAATCCTGCGTATCCGAAAGCGTAATACAGACTGTAGAATTTTCCCAGAAATCCCGGAGTGGTAAAACTGAATACACATCCGTGGGAAGCGACGACGCAGAGCATTGTAAGTATGCGCAAAAGTTCAAAATTTGAATTTCTTTTAGTTTCCATAAAATCCTCGGGTCAATTATAGAAGAAAATGTAATTCTATGCAAAGTTAAATTTGCAAATCATCATCTTGAGTTTTATAATTGAAACTAGGTATAATAGTTTAAAATGAATAGAAGTGCCGTTAAACTCATCGTTAAGCTTTTTTTAGTTCTGCTGCTGCCTTTTGAAATCCTCAATTTGATTTATTCGTATGTTGAGTTTAATTTTACGGACAACGGAATGACTAAATTCCGCAAGGTTCCATATGGAATTCAGATTGCAAATGTGGGTTCCAGCCACGGCTATAATTTTGATTATTCAGAATATCCAGAATACAAATCGTTTAATTTTAATCTTTCCATGCAGGCTACAAATTATGACTACCATATACTGAACCAGTATATTGATCACATGGAAGAAAATTCTGTGATGTTCCTGCTTGTTTCTTTTGGAGAAGTAGAAGGAATTCAGCCGGATTT
>JAFOSK010000047.1 GCA_017392945.1 Treponema sp. | reverse complement strand
ATTGCTTTTCTGTACTGGTTGAGTGCTTTGTAGCAGTCTGCAAGGCCGAAAAGTGCATAGTTGTTTCCTGGGTGAAAGTTCAGGCAACTGGTGTAGTAATTTATAGCTGAGGCAAAGTTGTTTCTTTTTCTTTCAGAGTCTCCTAATCCGACCAGGGCATAGTTGTTGTTCTCGTCCAGTGTAAGGATGCTTTTAAAAGAGTCGATTGCGCCTTGTATATCATTCGATTTTAAAAGCTGGTATCCTTTTACGGAATACTCTGAGATCAAAGCGGATTTTTCATCCTTTGGATTCTCTCCTTTTTTTAACTCGTTTTCGCCCGGAAAGAAATCTTCCGGCTGTCCGGCATCCAATTCTGATTCAAATTCATCTCTCATGATTTTTACCTTTCCTTAATTTTTTTATATAACTTTTTTTAAATTACTCTTTAATTATGCTGGATATTACTCCGGCAATTTTTTCATATATTGGTTCTGCTTTGGCTTTGTTATGGGCCAATATGTATTGCTTGAGGGCTTTCAGGCTCTGATTTTTTTCCATATATACATCACCGACTCGGGTCAATCCGTCTGAATAGCCTGTTGTGATAAATATTCTTCGGGCACTTTCTATGTCGCCCTGATTGAAAAGTATGTTACCTTTTCTATTTAAAACAACTTTCTGTTCGGAAGTCAGAGAAGAGACTGGATTGTCCGTTACCTTGATAAATCCTTCGCAGCCTTGTATTTTGTCGATCTGTTTCTTTAAGAAATCTGACATTAAATTTTCGCCTTGGAACAAAATATCCCTAAAACATTGTAGCATTTATTATGCCGTTGTCAAATTCTTTTTAAAGTGTTCCGTAACTGTAAAAGTCTACTATTGAGCGGCCGTATATTCTTTGGTCGCATCTTGAAAGGTTTCCGATTTTATCTGGCATGAAATGTTCTTCCGGACGATGAACCATGATCATTCCTGATTGTTTTAGAATTCCTTTTTTGTCAGCATCGAGAATCAGCTGCTCGTGAAATTTATAAGGAAAGGGTGGGTCAAAGAAAATGTAGTCAAACTGAGTCTTGCAGCGTTTTATGAAATATTCAACGGGCATGAAATGACACTTGATTTTTACACCGCATTCCTGTTCGGTTACCTTTACATTGTCAAGTACGGTATTTACTTTTATCTTGTCTTTTTCGCAGAGTTCAACATGTTCAGCACCTCGGCTTACGGCTTCAATTGCTATTGTGCCGGAGCCGCTGAAAAGGTCCAGCCATGATTTCCCGGAAAGATCTCCGAGTATTGCGAATACAGATTCCCTCATTCTGTCCATTGCCGGGCGTATTACTCCGTCCGGACATTTTATTATTCTGCCTTTTAATGTTCCGCCTGTGATTCTCATTATTTTTCCTTAGCGTCCGTTAAGGGACCAATAAACCTCATTATGTTCAAGATGAATATTAAGTTCTGCGAAGTTGTAAGCTGTTTTTCCGTCGCCGTTCCGTATTTTAGGAATTGCTCCGTTTTCAAGCAGAAGTTTTATTACTTCGGTTGAGGTTGAGAATTCACATGCATACATCAACGGGGTTTTCCCTTCGTAGAAACGGTTTATTGGAACCCCGTTTTCGATAAAGACTTTTAACTTTCCTATCTGCGTAACGTGATTGTTTCCGCCTGCCGTTATAGAGAGTATGAATGATTTGAAAATTTCATTCGAATTTCCACGCATTTCAGCTAGCAGTCGTTTTACGATTGCCGGATTGCTTGAATATGTGGCCGCAAGCTGAAGAGCTGTTGCTCCGTATTTATTGCGTTTGTTAGGATCGGCCCCGTTTTTCAGCAACATATCCAAAAGCTCTATGTTGTTCTGGTATCTTGCGGCATACATTATTGCTGTCCATCCGTCTTTATCCTGTATGTTCGTTTTTGCCCCCGAGGAAAGAAGGGATTTTACTTCCCAATCGTTTCCGTCTTTTACGGCAAGCATTAGAGGTGTGCGGCCTAGCTTGTCTTTTTTATCAGGCGAGTCTATTTTTGCGTAGAAATCCTGATCCGGAAGAGGCTCCGGTTCTGCATCGTTTTCTGCTGGTGCGTAATCAAACAGGTAGACTTTGTTATAGTTTATGGATTCCGAAGGAGGCAGATCTTCTTCTGTTTCTTCCGGTTGTTCTGGTTCTGGTTCTGGCTGTTCTTTTTGTGCCGTATCTTGATTTTCGGTTTCTTCTTCTTCCGGTTCAAGACCTAAAAGACGGTTTACAACTTTAAGGGCTGTTCCGTCTTCGTTCATTTCGGCGTATTCAAGCGGTGAATTCGGTGCTCCGTTCCTGCTTACAAGCCTGGATTTTATTTCTTCAGGACGCGTTGATCTTTGAATTATGTATTTGATGGCCTTTTCGTTGTTTGAATAGGCGCAGGCGAACATTACTGAATCCTGTTTATGTTTGTTTCTTGCATTCAGCTTTACCCCTGACTGAGCAATATATCTTATGATTTCATAAGGTCTGTTGTATTTGAGCGCCTGCATGAGGATTGTATTTTTTTCTGAGCCGAAAGTCATTCTGTAAAAATCATTATCCTTCGTTATTGCTTCGGTTATCTCTTCAAGAGAGCCCTCCTTCAGGAGATAGTCGTATTTCTTTGCCTTTGATGCGGCGAACAGGTTGAGAGAGACTATAAAAAAAATTAAAAATAATGAGATCCTTTTCAATTTAAACATACTTCCATTATAGTGGCTCATTTTGTCGGGGTCAATAATTCATTTTTAAGAATACTATGTATTGATATTGACTGAAAACGGTATTTTCTGTATAGTACTAGAACACCCCTTGGGGCTCGTAAGGGCTTCCATAAGTCCATAAGGAGATACAAATGAGAAAGTATGAATTGATGACTATCTTCCCACTTGATGAGGAAAAGTCAAAGAAAGCATGCGATGAAGTTCGCAGCACACTCACATCTTTTGGTGCAGAAATCGAAGAAGAAAAGCTTTTCGGTGACCGCGACCTCAGCTATGAAGTAAACAAGGAAAAGCGCGGACGCTATATCTTGTTCACTCTTAAGCTTAATCCAGGAAAAATTACAGAAATTGACAAGGCATTTAAGATTCAGACAAACCTTCTTAAATACCTCTTCGTAAAACTCGAAGAAAAATAAGCTATCAGAGGTAACCTATGGCGACAGATTTGAATCACGTTGTTTTGGTTGGAAGATTGACACGGGACGTAGGGAGCGATGAGCGTTCCTTTGGTTATGTTGCAAACGGACAGGCCAGGGCAAATGTGAGTATCGCCGTAAACCGCAGCCGTAAGGACGGTGCAAGCGGTAATTGGGTCGAAGAAGCAAATTTCTTTGACGTTACCATTTGGGGAAAGCAGGCTGAAAACTTGAAGCCTTACTTGACCAAGGGAAAGCAGATTGCTGTTGACGGATATCTGAAGCAGGATCGTTGGGAAAAAGACGGGCAGAAATTCTCTAGAGTTTCTATTGTTGCGAACAGCGTTCAGCTTCTTGGCGGAAGAACTGATGGCGGTCAGGGTATGACCGGGGGTGCATCAGCTGGATTCCAGCCTAGAAACGATTTTGGTCAGCCTGCAATGAATTCAATGCCTGATTTTGGCAATGATGCTTTCGGTGGTACAGGTGGAGATTTCCCTGAAGATATTCCTTTCTAATCAATGGAGTTATTTATGTCAGAAGATACAAAAATGATGTATGAAGAAAAAGAGGCAGAACAGAAAGCTGTTTCTGTAGAAACAGAAGGTCGTGATGACGAAGCACGTGATGGTGCACGTTCAAAGAATAAGACATTCTTCCGTAAGAAGGTGTGTCGTTTCTGTGTAAACAAAGCAAAGATCAACTATAAGGACGCTGATGGTCTTCGCCGCTTCACAACTGAACGCGGTAAGATCCTGCCACGCCGTATTACAGGTACATGTGCAAAACATCAGAGAGAGCTTGCCGGTGCTATCAAACGCGCTCGCGCAATCTGTCTCTTGCCATACGTATCTGAGTAAGAGCGAGCAAAATCCGAGCAGT
>JAFOSK010000046.1 GCA_017392945.1 Treponema sp. | reverse complement strand
CATCTATTATAAGCGGAATGTTATAGTGCCCTGCAATTTCATGAACTTTGTTTGCAAGATCTATATATTCCCGAGTGGACCGGTTCTTTTCCCGCAATTGTATTAAAGTTGCTCCTCCAGAAAGCGCCTGTTCAACACGATAAAGGAATTCTTCTTCTTTATATGGCGTACTGTCTGTAATAAAATATAGGGTTGTATCAAATTTTTTGGTTGTCATATATGCTCCTGTTGGATTAGATATACAGATAGTCGTTCAGAACCGGCTGCATTCCTTCTTCTGACATGTCTGAATACATGGTTTTAAAGCTCCTTGAATCGTTGATTTCGAATTGTTCATCGCCTTCATTTGAGCCGGATTTTTTGCCGGTGTATTTGCTTTCATGATCACCGATTCCTGTCGAAACTCCTGCAGAAATCTTTGTTGCAGCAATTTTTACAATTCCGTTTCTAAATTCCTTGCTTTCCCTTGAAGACACTGTAATTCCTACGTAAGGGAGGAAGATTCTGTATGCACATAAAATCTGGCAGAGCTGTTTTTCGTGCACATCGAGCGGATTTATTTTGTCGTTATTTATTATGGGGCGTAGGCGCGGACAGGAAAGTGACATTTCTGCCTGTGGATATTTTCTCTGAAGATAGTAAACGTGCAGTGCACTTGCAAGTGCATCCTTGCGGAAGTCGGAAAGACCGAGAAGGGCAGAAAAGCCGACTCCCCGCATTCCTCCGCGCAACGCCCTTTCCTGTGCATCGAATCTGTACGGCCATACACGTTTGTGGCCCATAAGGTGAAGCGTTTCGTATTTTTTTGAATCGTATGTTTCCTGAAATACCGTTACATAGTCTGCACCGCATTCATGAAGATATTTATAGTCTTTCGTATTCATAGGGTACACTTCAAGGCCGACCATGCGGAAGTATTTTCTTGCAATCTTGCACGCTTCCCCGATGTATTCTACGCTGCTTGCACTTTTGCTTTCTCCGGTAAGAATCAGCACCTCTTCCATTCCGCTGTCAGCAATTACTTTCATTTCGTGCTCAATCTGTTCAGCGTTAAGTTTCATTCTTTTAATGTGGTTGTAGCAGTTAAATCCACAATATACACAGTAATTTTCGCAGTAGTTCGCTATGTAAAGAGGTGTAAAAAGATAGACTGTATTTCCAAAGTGACGGCTGGTTTCGGCCCTTGCTTTTTGAGCCATTTTTTCAAGGAAAGGTTCCGCAGCCGGTGAAAGAAGAGCTTTAAAATCTTCCAATGTGCAGCGCCTGTTTTCCAAGGCACGCTGTACGTCGCGTGCAGTATATTTTGAATAATCATAGGAATTCATCTCATCAATGACTTTTCTGCACACGTCAGATTCAATCACTTCCATTCCTTCCATATATTCCATGTGGTTTGTGCGTGAAGAAGGGTTGTTTTCAAGTTCGTGCTTTTTTTTAAGGGCCGATTCGCTCAGAGAGTCAGAGTCTATAAAAAATGAATTTTCCATATTCTAATTTTCCTAGTCGCGCAAAAATCCTGTAAGAGGGTCTGAAGAGGATGCTCCCCGCGAAAGAACTCTTCCAAGCCCCGAAAGGTAAGCTTTTCTGCCGGCTTCAATAGCCAGACGGAAAGCGTCTGCCATGAGCGTAAGGTCTCCGGCGGTTGCAAGAGCAGTGTTTGCCATCACGGCAGCGCATCCCATTTCCATTGCTTCGCAAGCCTGAGAAGGCCGTCCGATTCCGGCATCAACTATTATCGGAAGATCAATTTCGTCAATAAGAATCTGTATGAATTCCTTTGTAGCAAGTCCTTTGTTCGAACCAATTGGAGCTGCAAGCGGCATTATGCTTGCAGCTCCGGCGTTTGCAAGATCTCGTGCGGCATTCAAATCCGGGTACATATATGGGAGGACAATAAAGCCTTCTTTTGCAAGTATTTCCGTTGCCTTTATGGTTTCCTGATTATCAGGCAGAAGATATTTTGTGTCGCGCATGATTTCGATTTTAACGAAATTTCCGCAGCCAAGTTCCCGGGCAAGCCGCGCAATTCTTACGGCTTCGTCTGCATTTCTAGCACCGCTTGTATTAGGAAGCAAAGTAACATTCTTAGGAATGTAATCAAGTATGTTCTCGTTTTCCTTGGAATTTGCCCTCCTTACTGCAAGCGTAATAATTTCTGCACCAGCATCTTTTACAGCGGCTTCAATGAGTTTCATGGAATATTTTCCAGAACCAAGTATAAAGCGCGAATTGAATTCGTGTCCTCCGAGTACAAATTTATCTTCTTTCATATTTTTTCCTTATCTCGTATTTGGGCGCATCCCTGCGCGGCAAGCCGCTTCGGGTCGGGTGTTTCACACTTCGCTGACGCTCATTCCTCCGTTCCGGTGGCTGCCATAAAATTCTGCAGCATAGGATCTGAGCCTGTCTAAGCATAAAAATAACCGTGCACTCTTAATGCGGTGGTAATTTCATTTCCTGATTAGTCGGGAACCTCTCACCACCGCATTTTTAACTTGTCAGGCAGCCACCTTCACTCCGGAACTGCTCCGCAGGTGTTCCATACCCTTGCGCATTTACGCTTCGAATTTATTGCACAGTATTCTGATTATGGCATTTGCTTCGTGTGCAGCACATACCATAACTCTGCTGGAAATAAGCCCAATACCGTCGTTTACATCGCTGGAAAAATCTCCGCAAAGATAAAATTTACCTGAAATCTTCTTTGTTTTGATAAGGTTTGCGCTCTCAAAGCCTGCCATTCCAGATGCTGCTGTAAGAAACTTTTCCGGCATTTTTTCCAGAACGGCATTTACAAGCTCAGCCTTGGCTTCTGGCTTGTCAAAAGCTTCGCATATAACGTCAGCTTCTTTAGCAATTTCAATTATATTGTCTGCCGTAATTCTTTCAACATGGCTTTCGTATTCAACATAAGGAGCATATTCCTTAAGGTTTTTTACAAGGGCTTCTGCTTTTGCTTCGCCAATTTGTTCCGGCTTATAGTGCTGGCGGTGAAGGTTAGTTATGTCAACTCTGTCAAAATCGGCAAGAATGAGTTTTTTTACTCCTGCCCGGGCAAGCATAAGCGCAACATTCGATCCCAATCCTCCCAGACCGCATATTGCAACGGTTGCTTTTGACAGTGTTTCCTGTACTTTTATGCCTTGTTTTGAATCAAGCGCACTTCGCCACTCTTCTTTCGAAGGAATCATATCAGCCTCCACCTACAAAGCTTACAACTTCAACAATGTCCTGATCTTTGAGTACGACAGCGTCATATTCGGTTTTAGGAACAATGCTGCAGTTCAATTCAACGGCTATCCTTGTCCTGTCGTAATTTGTAGAAGCAAGATATTCTGAAATTGTTTTTCCTGCAATATCAGCTTCAACTCCATTTACTTTGACCATAGAAATTCCTTACGATTCTTTTTTAGGGGATCTGCATAAAGAAAGACCGACTGTTTCAGAACAGAAGTGAGAAGAATTTAAGTCCCTACGTTGGCATTATCCAAATCAGGTTATGGGTCAAGGCATACAGCCTACTCTCAGCCTGCTTTGAGCAAGCTCCCCTTAGAATCTGGTGTATTCTATCTTTTTTGGAGCTGTGGTGTCAATAATATCATATTAGATTACTAGGAAAATATGTTGCAAGACTTTCAATTTCAAGGGGGAATGACAGGGGAAACATTTTGCTATTCTTCTTGAAGAAATCTGATTTTAACTCCATAATAGAACAATATGAATGGAACGGTTCTAGCTGGAACAAACAATATTTTTGAAGTTGAATGCTCTGACGGCGTGATCAGAAACTGCTCTATAAAAGGAAAGGTTCTTAAGTCGGATACGGAGTATTATAATCCTCTTGCTCCTGGTGACATAGTAGAAATAGAAGTCGATCAGATGGATGATAATAAGGGGCAGGTTTTAAGCCTTGTTCCGAGAAAAAATCAGTTTGTCCGTTGGAACGTAAAGGGACGTTGTCCTCAGCTTCTTGCTGCAAACGTTGATTATATGATTCTTGTTACTACACCGGATGAACCTCCGTTCAGACCGCGTTTTATAGACCGTGAACTGGCTCAGGCAGAAATGCTTGGTCTTACGCCTGTTATTGTGTGCAATAAATATGACCTTATTGCAGGAAAGCCTGAGGTAGAAGAATATCTTAAAATCTGGGAAGATCTTGGATATAAGGTAATGAGGGTTTCAGCAAAGACAGGCGAAGGAATCTCTGAATTTATAGAACTTATCCGCGACAAGCTTAGTGCGTTTGTCGGTCAGTCTGGGGTTGGAAAAAGCAGCCTTGTAAATGTTCTTGATGATTCCTGCGTTTTAAAGACAGGAAGTCTTTCTAAAAAATACGGACGCGGTAGTCATACAACAACAAAGGGAACACTTAACAGACTGCAGTTAAATACTGCTTATACCGGTGGAATTCATGGAGAGATTGCTTCCATTATAGATACACCAGGAATACGACGTTTTATGCTCCACGGAATAGAAGCTGATGATCTTCATCTGTATTTCAGGGATATAAAGCCTTTTGTTGGAAAGTGTAAATTCGGTATGAACTGTACGCACACAAGCGAGCCTGGGTGTGCAGTAAAGCAGGCTGTAGAAGATGGACTTATTCACGAAAAACGTTATGACAGTTGGATGCGCATACGCGATCAAATAAAAACAGGCTCGTGGCTGGATTAGCGTTTTATATTGATGCTTCATGGATAAAAAAACATTATCAGAATTAGATTATTACAGAATCAGGGATATGGTGGCTTCGAACTGTCTTGCAGAGGAGTCTGTTTTTATCATGTCCAGAATGGAACCTCTTATTGATGCTGAAGAAATAGAAAAGAATAAAAAGCTTAGCATGGAATGGTTCCGTTTTATTAGCACAACAAGGGCACCTGCATTAAAAGGTTGGAATCCTGTTTATCCTGTGTTCAAGATAATTTCTACAGAAGGTTCAACTCTTACTCTTGAACAGACAAGGGATTTGGGGCTTTTCTGTAACTGCGTTTACAATGTACGTTCTTCAATCGAAAATAACAGCCGTGAACTTTCTCTTGATTTTCTGGATGTTCTTGTAAAGACTCTCCCTGATTTGGGACCTGTAAGTTCTGCAATTTTCAGAATAATTACGACAGAAGGCGAATTACGTGATCTTCCGCAGATTTCTGCAATCCGCTCAAAAATTGCAGCGCTGAATGCAAAGATAAAGGGAATAATGCAGAGCTTTATAAGCAGTTCCCGCTATGCTGATGTTCTTGAATCAACTGTTCCTGTTTTGCGTGGTGGACGCCAGGTGCTTGCCGTAAAGTCTAACAGGCGCAGTGCAGTACCGGGCATTATTCATGAAATGAGCCAAAGTGGTCAGACCGTTTATATTGAGCCTGATGAAGCCGTAAAGTGTTCAAATGATCTTATAGAAGCAGAATTTGAGCTTTCTGCCGAAATCCGGAAGATTCTCACAGAACTCGCAGATAAAATCCGTCCTTACAATGATGACTTAAAGACTGCCTTAAAAATAATGGAAAAGCTGGATATTACTCATGCCGCAGCCCGATGGGGAAAAGACGTAAACGGAGTTTATGCAGCCCAGTGCAGAGAAAACGAGCCTCTTCAACTTTTGAAGGCCCGCCATCCGCTCTTGGGAGAAAAGGCTGTTCCTGTAGATGTGCGTTTTATGCCGGGAAAAAGAATTCTTATCATTACGGGACCTAATACAGGCGGCAAAACCGTCACTCTAAAAACAATTGCACTCTTTGCAATGCTTAATCAGACTGGATTTCCAATTCCTGCTGCAGAGGGAACGAGGCTTCCTGTGTTTCAGGGGGTATACGCGGATATCGGAGATGAACAGAGCATGGATGAAAGTCTTTCTACGTTCAGCGGGCATATGAAAAATATCGCCAAAGCTGTCCGCTATGTAGATGAAGATTCTCTTGTACTTTTGGATGAACTTGGAAGCGGAACTGATCCGCAGGAAGGAGCCGCAATTTCAATGGCTGTTTTGGACAGGCTCATAGAAAAGCGCGCTTGGGTTCTAATAACTACTCATCAAGGAGTAATAAAAAATTACGGCTATACTCATCCTGAATGCGTAAATGCAAGTGTAGAATTCAATTCGGATACGCTCAGTCCGACTTATAATCTTCTTATGGGAATTCCCGGAGAAAGCCATGCTCTTGATATTGCAAAGCGCTCGGGGCTTCCAAAGGATATTGTCGAGAAAGCACGGGAATATATTGTTTCAGAAAAGACAGATGTTTCTGCCCTTATAAAGGGGCTTACCAAAAAGCATGCAGAAATTGATGAGATGACCACATTATTTAATTCCCGGCAAGCAGAACTTGAGGAACGGATTTTAAGAAACGAAGAAAAGACTCTAGAACTCCGAAAAAAGGAACTGGAACTAAAGGAAGGAATTCAAAAAGAAAGTCAGGAATTCCTTGCAGAAAGCCGCAGAAAACTTGAAAATCTTGTGCGCATGATAAAGGAAGGTGAAATCACAAGGGAAAAGACGCTTGGCGTTAAATCCTTTATAAAGGAACTTTCTGAAGATGTGGAAAATGCTGCGGAACGTTTGGAAAATGAGGAAGAGGAACTTGCCCGTCAGATGGAAGTTCTTGCAGAAAAAGTAAAGAACAGGGTTAGCCATAAATCCACAAAGAAAAGGCGTAAACTTGCGGATGCTCTTGAATATGCAACAAGCAATGCTTTTGACAGACAGAATGAAAAAACTTCTGAAGGAAAAAAACAGGTTCAGCTTGAAGTCCTTGAATTTGCAGTCGGAGCAAGTGTGACGGCTGGTAAAAATAAGCAGGAAGGTGTTATTGTAGCCTCAAAAGGAAAAGCCCAGTGGGATGTACAGTTTGGTTCTGTAAGAATGACTGTAAAACAGAAGGATCTTACTCTTGTTTCTTCTCCAAAAAAACGTACGCCAACTTATACGCTCGATCTTGCGGGGGACTCGAAGAATTCCAAGCCGGCCTATGAGCTCAGGCTTTTGGGAATGCATTCTGATGAAGCCGTACGTGCACTTGAACGGCAGATAGATTTGTGCATTCTTTCTAATCTTAAGAATTTCAGTGTGATTCATGGGAACGGTAACGGGGTTTTACGTCAAAGCGTTCAGGACTATCTTTCAAATAGTCCGTCTGTTCTTGATTTTCATTTTGCTCGACCTGAAGAAGGCGGATTTGGTAAAACTTATGTAACGCTCCGTTAGTTTTTATATTGCAATTCATTCATTAATAAAAAAACAATATTGCATTTTTGGAAACAATGGATTGAAAACCTTTCACTGTCCAAAAATGATGTTTTGTATTATCGTTCTATTATTGAGACTTTTGAAACTGAATTAAATTACTTGAAATTAAGAGGTTATAAAATGGCAAAAAAATCTGATAACGCTTGCTGCGGAGTTGCTCGCGCTCCACATCGTTCATTGTATTATGCTTCAGGTTACACTGATGAAGAACTTGCACAGCCAATGGTTGGTATTATCTGTGCTAAAAACGAACTTATTCCTGGTCATATTGAACTTGACCGCATTGCAGAAGCTGTAAAAGCTGGTGTTCGCATGGCAGGCGGTACTCCAATTGAATTCCCTGCAATCGGTGTTTGTGACGGTATTGCTATGGGACACGAAGGAATGAAATATTCTCTTGTAACCCGCGAACTTATTGCTGACAGCGTTGAATGTGTTGCTAAGGCTCATCAGTTTGATGCCCTGGTTATGATTCCTAACTGTGATAAAATCGTTCCTGGTATGCTTATGGCTGCTGCCCGCCTTGATTTGCCAACTGTATTTGTTTCCGGTGGTCCAATGATGCCTGGTCACCTTCCTGGAAACGATCCTTCTAATCCATATTCTGGAAAGAATCTTTCCCTTACAGATATGTTTGAAGCTGTAGGAGGGCTAGCTGTTGGTAAAATCACAGAAGCTCAGCTTAAAGAAATGGAACACTGCGCTTGTCCTGGTTGTGGTGCATGTTCTGGTATGTTTACTGCAAACTCAATGAACTGTCTTACAGAAGTTCTTGGTCTTGGTCTTCCTGGAAACGGAACAATTCCTGCTGTAACTGGTGAACGCATTGCCCTTGCAAAGCACGCTGGTATGGCTGTAATGGATATGTACAAGAAGGGAATTACTGCCCGCAATATGATGACAGCAGAAAACTTTAAGAACGCTCTTGCAGCTGATATGGCTCTTGGTTGTTCTAGTAACACAATGCTTCACGTTCCTGCAATCATGCACGAAGCTGGCCTTGAACTTGACCTTCACGAAGTAAACGAAATTTCTAATCGTACACCAAACCTTTGTCACCTTGCTCCTGCAGGTCATACATTTATGTGTGAATTGAACGACGCCGGTGGTGTACAGGCTGTTCTTGCAGAACTTGCTAAAAAGAATCTTATTAATACAAGCCTTATTACTGCAACTGGAAAAACAATTGCAGAAAATATCAAGGGCGTTAGAAACCGCAATCCAGAAATCCTTCGCCCGATTGAAAATCCATTCAGCGACAACGGTGGTATCGCAGTTCTCTTCGGAAACCTCGCTCCAAACGGTACAGTTGTTAAACGTTCTGCTTGTGCCAAGGAACTTATGCTCCACACAGGTCCAGCCCGGGTATTCAATGACGAATCAGAAGCAATGGAAGCTGTTCAGAAGGCTCTGATTAAACCAGGTGACGTTGTTGTAATCCGCTACGAAGGTCCAAAGGGTGGTCCTGGTATGCGGGAAATGCTTGCCGTAACTGCAGCACTTGCAGGTCAGGGACTTGATAAGCAGGTTGCCCTGATTACTGACGGACGCTTCTCTGGTGCTACTCGTGGTGCTTCTTTGGGACACTGTTCTCCAGAAGCTGCTGTAGGTGGTCCAATCGCCCTTGTTGAAGAGGGGGATAAAATTACTCTCGATATCAACAACTACAAGATTCACCTTGATGTAAGCGATGAAGAACTTGCAAAGCGCAAGGCAAAATGGGTTGCCCCAGAACCAAAAGTAAAGACTGGTTACCTTGCCCGCTACGCAAAACTTGTTTCTTCTGCGGATAAAGGTGCGATACTAGAATAGAAAGCCTGGCGAGTTTTGCGAATGCAAAACTCGGTAAGCAACCGAAGGTTGCGACCGGATAAAGGTGCTATTCTTGAATAGTGGACGCCCAATTCCAGAATTGTAAAAATACAAAATACCGGTGGTTTCGAGAGCCTCAACCACCGGTATTTTTTTTACCTGCACGTTTTCAACGCTTCATCATAAGTTTTTAGAGGCAGATTATATCTGTGGGCAAGTTCAAGGTAACTTGCATCGTAGTAGGAAAGGTTGTGTTCTTCTGCAAGGTCGAAGATGCGCTGGCGAATTTCTCCGTCTGGAAGTGGGTCTGTGTAAATGGGAAGGCACTGCAAATCGTAAAGAATGTCCATTGCATCTGTTTTTGTGATTTTTGCCTGACCGTCACGAGTTTTGCGTGTTTTTACTAGAAGTACATTTTCAATTTCGTACCAGAATAAGGCCGGAACGTAAAACTGCCCGTTATTCTGTAAGACGTATTCTACATCTTTTATGCAGTCTTTTAATTCATCTGCGCAGAGCCCGTTTAATAAATAGGCTGCCATAAAAGATGTGTCTGCAACAAAGCAGGGAAACTCAGTATTTTCTGCCGTCATTTTTAAGCTCCATGAGTTCTTGTGCGGTAACTGGAGCGACACCAGAACTGTTTAACATTGAACTGAATTTCTTGCTGCGTGCAAGAATTCGCTGATGTGCGTTTAATGCTGTCTGATTCTGAGAATTCTGTTTTGACTGCAAAACTGCAACCGGCTTTCCGTTTTTGGAAATATTAATTACTGCTCCTGCCTGCACTCTGCGAAGAAGCTCTGAAAAATATGTTTTTGCATCAAAAGCGCCGATTTCAAAAATGTTCTGACCTATAGTGTTTAACGCGATAGCCATAAGCACCTCCGCATTAAAATATAAGGGAAGAAATAGAGAAAGTCAACTAGAAAAATAAACTAGTTTGTAAAATAAGTCTGTTTACCAGTATAGTTCGCTTTCAAAGCAGATCTTTTCGTCCTGTTTTCCGATTATGACGGCTTTTTTAGCCCCTTCGTCGAAGGAACCGTAGAGCTTTATGTTTTCACCCAGAATGGCTTCATTTACGTAGTTGATTTTGAAGTCCTTGAATTCAATCTGACGGTAGGATTCCGGGAGGGAATCGATTACAAAGGCGCCGTAGCGGGCGTTGTTCATGTGGCCGTTTCCGTCAATGTCGCTGTACCAGATGGGGCGTTCTGCAAGAAGCTCTGCGTTTTCCGGCATTGCGATTTTTCCCAGAGCAGGGCAGTTGTGCTCGGTCTGCATGTCCGGGGCTTGGCGCATGGTAAAGTTTTTTATAGGCATGATTCGGCGCTTGTTCAAATCCACTAAAAGCCATGTAGAAATGCCTGAAACGAGCGGTTCCTTTGTTGTTGTGTCGAAAATTTCGTAGGCCCGGACAAACTGCAGGGCTTCCGGTTTTTCTTCCCAGGTTTTGATTGTAATTTTCTGATTTCCCACCGGCATTTTGTGCATGCGGAAAGATTGCCGGCTTACAAGAATTCCGACTCCTTTATCGGTAAGGGCATCGTAACTCATGCAGCGCTGGTTAAAATCTTCAACGGCAGCATCGGTGACCATTTTTAGAAGTTCCTGAAGACTAAGCCGGTGATTTTTGTCGCACTGGCAAAAATAAACCTGATTTTCGCTGAAGAACTGATAGTTTGCACCTTCGTTTTCGTGCCACTGTTTGTACTGAGTCATAAATTATTCTCCCTCTGCAATTATCCGATTAAAGTCTTACTGGTACACCGTCTTTTGAAAGTGCTTCTTTTATCGAATTTACAGTGTATTTCCCTGAGTGAACCATAGTCGCAATCAGCGCTGCGTCGGCTTTCCCTTCAGTAAGAACTTTTGTCATGTGGGAAGGAGTTCCTGCTCCACCGCTGGCAATAACCGGGACTGGAACGGCTTCGGAAATCATTCTGGTAAGTTCAACGTCGTAGCCGTCTTTAGTTCCGTCTGCGTCCATGGAGTTTAATACAATTTCTCCGGCTCCAAGACCAACGGCTTTTTTTGCCCATTCAAGTGCATCCAGCCCAGTATCTACGCGGCCCCCGTGAATTGTCGTTCCATATCCGCTTGGTTTTGTTGCATCTTTGCGCACATCCATACCAAGAACAATACACTGATTTCCGAAAATCCTTGCGCCTTCTTTTATGAGGTCAGGATTTTTTACAGCAGGACTGTTAAGGCTTACTTTTTCTGCGCCCGCAAGGATTGTTGAACGGATATCTTCTATCGTATTAATTCCACCGCCAACAGTGAATGGAATAAAAACCTGGCTGGCTACTTTAGAAATCAAATCAAGGATAGGTCCGCGGCCGCGGGCTGAAGCGATGATATCGTAGAATACAAGTTCGTCTACGCCCTGACGGTAATATTCGGCAGCCATTTCTACCGGGTCCCCAATATCTACGTTGTTTAGAAATTTTACGCCCTTTGTTGTTCTTCCGTCCTTTACGTCAAGGCACACAATTATTCGTTTTTTCAGCATGGTAAATCCTCTTTAGTAAAGTTTTTCAGAATTTCAAGACCGTACTTTCCTGATTTTTCTGGATGGAACTGGAATACAGTTATATTATCTTTTTCAATGCAGGATGGAACTTCGATGCCATAATCTGCTGTTGCTTTTATTACCGAAGAATCTTCCGGGCAGATTACATACGAGTGAACGAAATAAAAATCCGAATGTTCCGGGATATTTTTTAAAAGCGCAGAGCCGCCGTTTTTGTAAGTCAAATCTGACCAGCCCATATGAGGTGATTTTAATTTTCCATCGGAATTTATTCCTGCTTTTTTCCATAAATTAGAAAAATGCCTGATTTTGCCGGGAATAAGACCAAGGCACTGAACGTTTCCTTCGTCTGAATGATCAAAAACAATCTGAGATCCAAGGCATATTCCTGCAAGTCGTTTGCCTGCCGCTGCCCATTCCTTTAAGAAAACATCAAAACCTGTTTTTTTAAGCTGGGTCATCGCGTATTCTGCGTCTCCAACTCCAGGAAAAATAATTCTGTCGCATTCAGTTAGGTCAGAAGGTTTTTCAGACCGAACAAAAGATGCTTTCAACGCTTTTAATGCTCTTTCAACGCTAGTAATGTTTCCGGCATTATAATCAACAATTCCAATCATACTTGAAATGATATTGAAATCAGAATGTTGCGACAAGCCTGTTTTGCTTTTATTTATCCATAATCGTAATTTCTACACGGCGGTTTCTTGCTCTTCCCTCTTCTGTTGAGTTTGAAGCAACTGGTTCTTCTGCACCTTTTCCCTGTGTAAAAATGCACTCCGCCTTTCTGACGTTCAATTGCGTAAGAAAGTCTGCAACGGCTCCGGCTCTGTCACGGCTTATCTGCTGCTGCATTTTTACAGTTCCTCGCCTTGCACAGTGACCTGTAATTAAAAGGTCATTTTCAAATGATTTAAGAATTTCTGCAATATGTCTGAGCTTGATTTTTTCGCTTTCAAGGAGGCGTGAAGAGTCCGGTTCAAACTGAATGTTTTCAATGCTGATCGTAAGACCTTTTTCGCTTTCCTTTACATTTACGTTTTCAAGTCCAAGATCTGCAACTGTTTCTGTAATTTTCTTAAGGTTTTCTTCTGTTCCTGCCCGCTGAAAGTCTGTTACTTCTGCATGGGCGTTTCCTGTAAAGACGATTACGTCCCCGTTATAGGTTTCTATCTGTATTTTAAAATCTTCGGTGTAATGGTCAATCTGTCCTCGTTCATTGTCCCAATAGACTTTCTGATGCGAATATCCTGTAGTGATTTTAGGTGCATTCATTACATTTTCTGCTGGTAGATTTTTAATTGCAGGAGAAGAAAAAAGCATGTTGTAGTTTATTTCAATTAGGCTGATTGTTCTTCCGCTTTCATCAGTATAGTCGCCGCGGTATAGGTAAGTTGCTTCAAACGGAAACATAAATGGTTTATCGATTCCAAAAGTTCTTCGCAAATCGTGAGCTTCGTATCCGCGTTTTTTCCATGTATCTCCCGGTTTTATTTCATGTCCAGGAAAAACCGGAACATCGCGTACTGTAGGCATAAAGTATTCGTCAGAGATATCGTACTTACCGGTTTTATCTCTTGTAAAAATACTTTCGTATTCTTCTCCCCATGTATAGATCCTGTTGTTCCAGGATTTTGCAGAATTTTCGCTTGTCATGAAAACAGCTTCTGCCGTGCCGCCTCCGTTTTCGTCTATTTCGGTTATTACAGAAGAAATCCTGTTAAGAATTACTGCAGTATGATTAAATTGTCCATTAAGATAAACGTCTTCATGAACGGTAGAAAGAATTCTAGATTGGTCATTCTTTTTGAATTTGAATTGGAATGTCTTTGCCGGAATATCGGTTTCTAATCTCTGTGCGAATAGAGAGCTAAGTGTGAATGAAATTAATAAGGCGGAAATTATTTTTTTCATGCTTTTAGTATAACAATTTTTTTCAAAGAATGCATTTTTTTATTAAAAAAAACTATATATACAGTGTGGAAAACATACAAAAAGTAGATGCAGATGAAATTTTCTGTGATGATCCTGCTGTCCTGGCTGCTATGGAAAGTTTTGGAATAAAATATCTTTTTCCCTGGCAGCGGCTTGTAATTGCAAATATTATGGATGCGGCTTCCGGTGAAAATCAAGAGATTCTTGGAAATCAAATTGTTCTTTTACCGACCGGGGCTGGAAAATCAATGTGCTTTCAGATTCCTGCGCTGCTGCTTTCCGGGCCTACGTTGGTAATTTATCCGCTCTTGGCTCTTATGACAGACCAGCAGCGGCGCATGGAAGAAGGTGGAATAAAATGTGTGGTTTTTCGCGGCGGACAGAGCGTAGAAGAGCGGGAAAATAATTTTAAGATGATAGGAGAGGGAGCAAAAATTATCATTGCAAATCCAGAAGTCTTAAGTTCGTCTAATCTCTTGGAGCGGCTAAAGTCAGTTGGAATCAAGCATGTTGCAATTGATGAAGCGCATTGTGTTTCTGAATGGGGGGATTCGTTCCGGCCAGCTTATCTTGAACTTGGAAGAATTCTAAAAGAACTTGCTGTTCCTGTTGTTACGGCATTTACAGCTACAGCAAGCCCGGAAGTTCTGTCCAGGGTTGCCGAAGTTCTTTTTGAAGGCTCAGCTCACATTGTACGCAGCGAAAGTGACCGTCCGAACATTCATTACTATGTACGCAAGGTAGCCTGTAAAAAAACGGCTGCACTTCTTCTTGCAGCAACAGAAGAAAGACCTATGATTATTTTTTGCGGTTCGCGAAATACGACTGAAGACATGGCACAGGAATTGAATACCGCTTATGGTGCAGAGACTGCACGCTTTTATCATGCAGGACTTGAACGCGACGAAAAAATTAAAATAGAACAGTGGTTTTTCAACCGTAAAGATGCAGTTCTTTGCGCTACATGTGCTTACGGTATGGGAGTAGATAAGAAAGATATTCATACTGTGGTTCATCTTGAGCCACCTGCTACAGCGGAGGCTTATATTCAAGAAGCGGGCCGCGGTGGTCGTGACGGAAGCGTTGCAAATGCAATTCTTTTGTGGAGTCTTCAAGACGGCGAAAAATTTTCCCATTTTCCTCGTGAGTCCAGAAATGCAGCCTTGCTCCGCTTTGCAGAAACTTCCAGTTGCCGCCGTCAGGTTCTTCTTGATGCACTTGGTGCAGAGCAAGCAGTCTGCAGCGGTTGTGATATATGTGATTCCCGCGCTTTGAAGGCGGATTGTTCTGCTGAAAGAAAGCGTATTCAAAAATTCCAGCCTTTCCGCAGAATGAACCGTTTTTTTTCGCTTTATTCGGGTTGTTTGCACAATGCACAGATGCCGGCATGTCGCATTCCTGATGAAGAAGAAATAGCTCTTAGTCTGCTTAGTCTTGCCGACAGGTATTTTACAGAAGAAACTTTTGAGCCGGTCCTTTTAAGTCTATTAAACAGAATTGGCAGGACCTTGGCTGGAGTGAATGTATGGGAGCACAATTCCTATGTACAGATAATGCATAGTCTTAAAAAACGTAGCGCTATTCGAATAATGGCTTGGCCTTGGAAGTATCGCATAGCGCTTATAAAAAACTGAACTTTGATTAGTCTGCTTTTTTTTCTGCACCTTCGGTATTTTCATTTGGTTTTGATTCTCCTTCTGCTGGTGCGGCGGCCGGTGCAGGAGAGGGAGTTTTCTTTACCTTTTTAGTTTTTGGAGGCTTTTTTCTGTAATTTGCTACGAAGCAGCAGAAATTCATAAGGAGGATAACAGTTATTGTTGTTCCAATTGCATAGGGATTTTTTAGGACTTCAAAAATTACAGGTATTAATTCTTTTTCAGACATAGTATCTTATCGGAATTACTACTCATTTTTTAAAGACAACAACGCAGATTTGTCACCAGAAAGATATGAATTGCAACGTTCCAAAGTCATAGGCTTTCCGCATAAGAATCCCTGAATTATGTGACAGTTGAATTTCTTCAAAAGGTCATATTGGTCAGTATGTTCAACACCTTCTGCAATTGTGTCAAGCCCCATTTTAGACACCATCATGATGATGGAGTTTGTTATATTTGCCTGAATTCCGTTCTGTGATGTAATGTCATTTATAAAAGATTTGTCGATTTTAAGCGTGTCAAGAGGAAGCATCTGAAGGTAACTCAATGAAGAATATCCAGTTCCGAAGTCATCAAGAGAAATCTTAAATCCGATCTCTTTAAGCTGCTTCATTTTTTCAATGGCATCATTCATGTTGTCGATCATTATGCCTTCTGTAATTTCAATCTCAATGGTCTTTGGATCAATTTTATAAAGAGACAGAAGATTTTCTATTTCATATACGATCGACGGCTGCTTAAGCTGTATTGGCGAAAGGTTGATCGAGATTATTCCCTTGAAGTCATAAGATTCCTGCCAGCGCCTGAGAGTGTAAAACGCTGTATTCAAAACCCACGAGCCGATAGGAATGATCAGTCCGCATTCTTCTGCCATCGGAATAAATACGGATGGCGGAATATTTCCCAATTCTTCATCCCTCCAGCGAATAAGTGCTTCGAAACCTCTTAAGTCACCTGTTTTTACGTCAAACTGTGGCTGGTAAACCTGTGTAAATTTACTCTCTAGAACGGCCTGCGTCATCTTATTAATAAGGTTGAGTTTTTGTATAAAGATACGCTGCATATCCGGCTTAAAAAACTGAAATTGGTTTTTTCCGTCTTTCTTTGCGGAATGCATGGCAATGTCAGTAAAGCGCAGAAGTTCGTCCTGATCCTTTGAATCGTCAGGGTAAACTGCGATTCCTCCGGAAACATTTATGTTCTGCATAAGGAACGATTCGAATATCGTGTCGCTTACATTAGTGATTGAATCAATGCTGCTCTGATTTTGAATGACAACAAGGAATTCATCGTCTCCAAAGCGATAGGTTGCAATTCCGTTTTTTTCAAACTGCTCAAGCGTTCCTGCGGCTTTCTTTAGAAGCTCGTCTCCGGCAGTATGTCCTTTTGAATCGTTTATATTTTTCATGTTGTCGATGTCTATTAGAAGTACACCGATCTTGGTACAGTTAAATTCTGCTTTTATTATAAATGCTGGGAAATCCTCATTGAACTGACTTCTGTTAGGCAGACCAGTAAGGATGTCATGGTATGCCGTTTTTTTTAGTTTCTGCGCGTGATTTTTCTCTTCCGTAATGTCTTCAATGCTCACTACGATAAGGGAATCTCCTGTTCCTTTCATCTGCATCCTGAACCATTTATGGCTTAGTTCAGAATAGTATGTATAAGGTTCACAAACAATTCCGTGGCAGGCTTTTTCGCCTATGTCAATCCAAGGCACGTCATTGTTAAGTTTATCCCTAAATTCAGACAATTTGTGGCAATGGGCAATTTCAGGGGACACGGAATTTCTGAAAGAGTCATTTACATAGACAACTTCAATGTCTTCTAGAAATGAATCTTTGAGGATAGGCCGGGCGATAAGAATAGGAGACGTAAAAGCGTCAAGTACAGATGTAAAATCAAGCTCTTTCATAAGTAATTATATTTTACTGCAAGATTTCTATTTTTCAAGAAAAATAAAAATTTTACAGAAAAAAAATCCGGCAGAAGAATTGTTCTGCCGGATTTTTTAAATCTGATTAGTTAGTGGAAATTCTAAGGCTTTCCCACTTTGAGTAGTAGTAATCAATGAAGTGACCAAGGTCATCCTTCAGTTCGCACTTATCCATTATGGTTGCAGGATACATAGGAGTTGTTTTCATGTATTGCTGTGCTTCAAGGTTTACGTAGCAAGGGAAGCGGAAAAAGTCCAGAAATTTAGCGTAGTTTTCTGGTCTGTGGATAAAGTTGATGAATTCAGATGCAAGGGCAGCATTCTTTGAATCCTTAAGAATACACATGCTGTCAAGATAAGATGGACCACCGTCTTCAGGAATAAAGAAGTCGATTGTGTCTTCCCATTCTTCTTCAGGAACTTCACCGAATACGCATTCTGCATATCCCTGGCAGAGCCAAAGGTCTCCGCGGGCAAAGTCTTTGCCGAAACCTTCGGCATCGAATTTTACGATATTAGGAAGCCATTTTGTCTTTATAAGTTCAATTGCAGAATCAACTTCTTCTGTCTCTTTTGTGCATACGCTGAGTCCCTTATAAGACAATGCATCTCCCATTACTTCGCGGTAGTCGTCCATCATCGAAGCATGTCCCTTAAACTGAGAATCTGCAAAGATATTCCAGCTTCTTTCATAAGAACCGGCAGGAACCTTTTTCTTGTTTACAGAAATCCCTGCTGCACCAAAATAATAAGGAACTGCGTAGATCATTTCCGGGTCATAGGAGATCTTTTCAAGAACTTTAGGATTGATCTTGGCTCTGTTAGTAAATTTTGACTGATCTATAGGCTGAAGCATTTTTTTAGCGATCATAATAGAAACGTAGTCCTGTGAAGGAACTACCATATCAAAGCTCTTGGCTCCGCCGTTTACAATTTTGTTATACATTGTTTCATTTGAATCATATTCGGTTACAATTACCTTGCAATCGAATTCTTTTTCAAAATCAGCAACAACATCTGTAGGAGTATAATATGTCCAGCTGTAAAGTTTCAGCACCTGTTTCTTTTCGCAGGAAACAAGACCCAGTGCAGCGATAATTGCTGTCGCTGCTAATACAAGTTTAGAAGTGATTTTCATAATCAATCCTCCAAAAATATTAAAAGGAACAAAAGTTCCAATCGTACAAATTAAACAGAATCAGTGTCCTGCCGCAAATGCTTTCAATCCTTTTCTCAGGCATATTGCCATAAGACAAATCATAAGGATAAGTACGAATGACAGTGCATTTATTACAGGGCTAACACCATGCCGAATCATATTGTAAACATATATCGGCAGGGTTTCAACATTTCCATTTACAAGTGATGTGATTACAAAGTCTTCAATTGAAATTGTAATACTCATCATAAATCCACTGAGAATTCCCGGCATGATTGCAGGAATGATGACCAAGAATAAAGTCTGTTTTTCGTTTGCTCCAAGGTCATGGCTGGCTTCGATGATGGAATAATCGAATTCATCAACGCGTGCGCTTACCATAAGATATACGAAAGGCAGGCAGAAAGTTGTGTGTGCAATGATTATTGTTGTAAGCCCTAGATTCATCTGAATTCCGCTGAGAAAGATGAGCAGGGAAACACCCATGATTACTTCCGGCAGAACCATAGGAAGGAAACTTATTGACTGAATGTAATTTCTTCCGAAGAATTTGTACCAACTTATACCGATAGCCGCGAGGCTTCCAAGAATCGTTGCAAGCAGCGCAGAAACAACTGCAACTATTGCACTGTACATAAGGCTCATCCATAACCTGCCGGAATTGAACAGAAGTTCTTCATACCATACGAACGAAAATCCGTCGAATTTAGCACTCTTTGATCCGTTGAATGAATAGAAAATTATTACGAATAAGGGAATGAACAGAAAAAGCAGTGCAAGAAACAATACTGTGTTTGAAAAGCTGAGGGCAGGTTTATATTTTTTCCAGAAACGTTTTGCATGGCGGTTGTTTTCCGTCTTTCCATGGGGATTTTTTCTTAATATGGATAAAATGACTGTTACTAAAAATTCCATATCTATTCCTTAAAATTTAAAAGCCAGAATTATATCTTATGATTTAGACTGGCTTTTTGACCGTCTGTAATTAAATCAGGACAGCCGAGTATAATCAAGTTTCCCTGAGGAAACATCTGCATTTAAAGACTGGCGGTAAACCGTCGGCTTTTATATTATTCTCCCTTGTTGATTGTCTTTTTTAGGGCAGATTCATGTTTGTCGCTTGTAATCATAAAAAGAATTGCCGCCATGCTGATCAAAGTAAGTACAACGCTGAACGCAGATGCAAGCGGCAGGTTTCTTGCCTTTGTAATCTGATCCATGATGATGTTTCCGAGCATATAGCTTTCTGTAGACCCTACAAGCTGTGGCACAGTGTAATTACCGAAAATCGGAATAAAAGTGAATATAATCGCACTTATGATACCGCTTTTTATTCCTGGTATAAGTACAAGGAACATAGCCTTTGATTTTGTTGCCCCTAGGTCACGTGCGGCCTCCAGAAGTGAAAAATCGAATCTGTCTACGGCAGTAAAAACCGGCAGTATTGCATACGGAAGGTACATGTAAATGCTTACGATTATCACAGCAAATTTTGTGTACATGAACTTGTGCGGTTGGAAAACTTCGCCGTCTCCTGTAATTCCGTGAATCAAAGAGAAGTAAATTCTGTATATTCCGTTCAAAAGCCCGTTTTCTCCAAGGATTGTCATCCATGAAAAAATTCGTATAAGTGAATTTGTAAGAAATGGAATTATTACAAGTATCAAAAGTACGGTCTGCCGTTTGCTGCGGGCGATTGCATATCCGCACGGAAGAGCAATTATAAGTGCTATGAATGTTGATACGGCAGACATCCATAAGGTTCTAAGGAATATGAAACCGTATGCTTTGCTGCACATCTGCTTGTACGCAGCAAGCGTGAACTGGGTTACAACACCGCCGAAAGAATCCTTTTTCATAAATGAATAACAGAGGATTATTGCAAGAGGTATGATAAAAAAGATTGAGAACCATGCACCCATAGGCCACGCATAAGCAGTTCCTGGGTTATATTTTTCTATTTTGTGGCTATGAGCTTTTCTTGCCAGCTGCAGTAAAAAATTAGACTTCTTGTTTTCTATTGCTTCTGAATTTATTTTTTCGTCCAAAATTTAGGTCTCCGGCTATTTGTTTATATCTTCTACAATATATCCGTCTTCTGCGGACCAGGAAATATAGACTTCGTCCTTCCACTGGATTTCGGGACCGTCATCCAAATAGTTTGTATGCTGCTTGAAAACTTTTACTATCGTGCCGTTTTCAAGACGTACATAGAATTTTGACTGGAAGCCCGTATATATAGGCTCCTCAACAATTCCCTTGAATACATTTATGTCTTTACGTCCGCCGAAAGCTGGTTCTTCGCGTGTAATGCGGATTTTTTCCGGACGAACAGTAAAGGCAACTTTTTGTCCTTCATCAGTATGTTCAAAATCTGTTACGAGAATGTTTTTATCTTCTTCGCGTGTGGCAGCTGTTTCCCCCTTAAGCTGAGCCTGCATGCCAAGTGCCGGTGTATTAAGGGTAACCATATGCTCAATATCGTTCTTACCCTGAACTTTGTATTCTTCGCAATTTACAACAGTACTTTCAAAAAGATTTGTTTCTCCAATAAACTGCGCTACAAACTGAGTTGCTGGACTTTCGTAAATTTCAAACGGTGTACCAACTTGAAGTACGTGACCTGAATTCATTACAGCAATCCTGTCGCTTACAGCAAGAGCTTCGCTCTGGTCATGCGTAACATATATGAACGTAATTCCAATCTGATCATGAAGACGGTCAAGATCAACAAGCAGGCTGGAACGAAGCTTCGCATCGAGAGCAGAGAGCGGTTCGTCCAACAGCAGGACTTTCGGCTCGTTTATAAGGGCCCGTGCGATCGCAACTCGCTGCTTCTGTCCTCCTGAAAGCTGGTTCGGTTTCTTAAAAAGATGCTGGTCAAGCTGAACAAGGTGAACGTATTCGCGAACCTTCTCATCTATTATCTTTTTGTCAATTTTTTTCAATCTTAGAGGGAAAGCAATGTTTTCATATACAGAAAGATGAGGAAAAAGCGCGTATGTCTGAAACACTGTATTTGAATGCCGTTTGTCCGGCTGCAGAGGAACTACGTTCTTCTCATCAAACAGGACTGCTCCATCATCGGGAAATTCAAAACCTGCGATTATGCGGAGCAATGTTGTTTTTCCGCATCCAGATGGACCAAGCAGGGAAAAGAATTCTCCTGGCTTGATCGTAAAATTAATGTCGTCCAGCGCAACGAAATCTCCGAAACGCTTTGAAACATGATCAATGGTAACCTGACTTCCGTTCACTCAAGCAACCCCTGTTCATTGTGATAGGCGTTGTAATACATACAGCCGTTTATAATCAATTTATTTTATAGAAGAAAGAATTCAAACTGACTTGCAGCATGAAAACATCTTTTGTGCAATAATTATGCTAAAGAGATGAATAGTCAATAGGTTAATGACATTAATTTAATGGTGATAAAGGCGAAAAAAAACTTCAGTAAAGTGTTTTTTTCTATATTCATGGCTTAAAGAATTTGATGTTCCGGCATATTTTTAACTGCCTGTTGAAAGAATATGTTGCCGCGGAATTATTTTTAATTCTGATTCTAAATAAAAATGTCTTTCCGTAATTGGATTTGTCTGTGGAACTATTGTTTGCAGTGTGCTATAATCAATGGTGTTGAATCTAGAAATTTGGAGATAATGATGATATCTGTGATCATTGGAATTATTTTAATTACATTTACAATTTTTTCTGTACTTCCTTCGTTTCCATTAAATTGGGGAATGGATGTCGTTGCTTTCCTTAAGGGATGTGCTCCTGTACTTGCCGCTTTCCTTGGACTTATCTGTCTTTTTATTGGTGCTGCCGATATAAAAGACAAAAAAGAAGCAAACATGAATATATACATAGTTCATTAACTCCAGTTATATCTTTGGAAGGATTCTTGAAATTAATCATAAAATATACTGAAATAGAACATAATACATTAATTGTATCATATCTTTATATAATTCAATTGATGAATAAGGAAAATTTTATTCTTGAAAAAAATAATATATATCTTTTATTACTAACATCAGCGGTTTTGGCCAAAAAAGTTTTAGAAGATTTAGTATCAGATAATTCTTATTATTGTCAAATAGGACTATTTACAGAAAAAGAATTAAATTTAGCAGAATATAGTTTGTTTTCAAGACT
>JAFOSK010000045.1 GCA_017392945.1 Treponema sp. | reverse complement strand
TTTTTGCAAATAATAAGATACCTAATCTTACCGTTGAAGTCAGTTTTGTAAAAAACAATTCTAGACAGTTTTATGAAATTGTTGCCGATTATATGTACGAGCTTGAACACAGCGGCAGCAGTATAACCCAATGTCAGAACGATCCGACATACAAAGCTTTGGCAAGTTATGAATTTGCCTGCGTTAAGGATCAGGATTCACTCCAGTATATCGTATTTACCCAGTTCGAGGACGATAACAATCAACCGAGTGATTTTACACGTATTATTTCAGTTTCAAGTAAAACCGGTGACAACACAGCAATAGAAGATTTAGCTGCAATGGTCAATACGGCTAATTATCAGTTAGGATTTTTTGAAAATTTCAATATACCTCAAAAGTCAGTTCTTATTCATGCCAGCAGTGTTAATTACGCGAAAATCGATCTGGAAGGAATGCAAAGTCTCTCTCATCAGCAGAGTAATTTATGGAAGAATGCCTTGGAGGTTCCTGCATCAATACAGATATCTTCAGTAGATGTAACCAATCAGGGAATGAAATTTTTCCTTAAAGACAGTGCTACAAATCAGAAGTACATTATTACCTATTCGCTTACAACTGAAAAAAGAAACCAGATCGTTGAAAACACCAAAAAAGCCATTCAGTCTATATATCAAGGATGCAAAGGGTTAAAAGAGGAAGACAGAGCGGACGGTTTCAGAATCTCTGTTAAATGCAAGGAAGGAAATTTGGGATTCTTAGTTAAGGATACGTATTTAAAGAAGTACGAATATGATATCTACCAATTGATTTCCGCACCTGAAGATTTACTTGCTTCCTTGGAAGGAAACAACGTTAAGTTCAATCAGATTCAGGATTATTTGTATAAACAGTTTTTTGACTCGGAAATTTTATTCCAGAAGGATAACGTTTTTGCCTATATACAGGAAATTGAAACAGAAACAAAACCTGAGGCAGGATACACATATCCTTTTGATGCAAGTACTGCAAAAACAATTGAATCATTAAAAGCCGCTCAGGCAAACAACAATAAAAACAACGGTTCCAATGCTTCATCAGAAGATCGAAATAAGAACGATATAGCCAATTCACCTATGATCACAACAAGTTCAAGTGATGATCTTTTCAGTCTTGACAATCTTCTGACTTTTGGCGGAATCGGTGCAATCATTATTGCTCTAGTGGTTCTTTTCCTGCTGAGGAATCATATCAAGTCAAAAATTGTTCCTTATGTGCAGAAAAAGGTAGCAGAAAAGGAACAACTCAGACAAACCGGGTTTTCTGCCAACGATAACAGCAGCGAATTAATAGCTGAAATCGAAGAAGAAAGAATCCGAAGAGAAAAAGAACGTTACAAGCAGCAAAAAGAAGCAGAAAAGCTTGCCAAGGAACTCGAAGCACGCAAACAGAATGAAACAGAAGAGGAAAGAGCAAAAAGAATTGCAAGCCTGAATGAGTTCGTCCAAAAATCAAGTGTTATTCCGGGAGTTTCAAGTCCCGATATAAATACGGAAAACGCAGTTCCTGCTACTGAACAAAACGTTGAAAAAGCACAGGAGCCGACTGAGAATTCAGTTCCTAAATCTAACGTCAATGAGACTGCTCCTGCAGCTAAACCAAAAGAAGAGACTTCAAATCCACCTGCAGAAACAAGTGCTAATCATACACCTGCTCCTGTAGAAAGTTCCAATGTTAAAAAGGAAGAAGTTCATCCGGCAAAAACAGATGAGGAAGCTGAAAGAAGAAAAGCCGAAGAAGAAAGAATTCAGAGAGAAAAGGAATTCCAGTCCAAAAAATTAAAAGGTGAAGATCTGCTCATGAAAATGAAGATGAAACAGAAACAGAATACTTCTGAATCATCAAGCGAGGAAAACAAGCAAAAAGAGCAGCAAACCGTGCAGGAACCGCCTAAATTTAATCCTAACCGTTTTTCTCTTGTAGGAGAAACAAAGAAGGCTCCTGAGGAAACAATCAATAAGGAAGAACCTGTAGTTCAGGAGACAGAATCAAAAATTGATGAGGATTACGATCCGTCGAAGGATAATACCATTATCCCGGCATTCAGTAATGATGATTTTGTTATTCCTAGCGAACCGGAAAAAAAGGAAGAGCCGATTAAGGATACTCCTCATGTCAAGGCAAAAAATCCTTTCGATGCTCTGGTTACCAAGGGAGATCCGAGCAAGTACAGTTCATTCAGTCAAAAAACACAGGAAGACACTTCAAATGAACTGGAAATCGATTTAAGCGATGCTGATATAAGAGGTTTGTCCGAAGACACATTGTTTGGTTCCGATAATGATACCATTCAGAAATATGATGAATCCAACGAAATAAATCTAGATGCAGGAACAAGCAGTTCCGACAACGAAATCAGCATTAGTGCGGAACAAGGTGATCAGTTGGAGCAGTTCATCATTGAAGAAGACAATACCGATGATATTCAGATTGATGAAAAAGATTACAATAATATCAATCAGAACATATTCACAGATGATAACATGGTTCAGCCTGTAGAAGAGCCTGCATTTGCGTCAGTAGAATCGCAGGATTCCTATACAATTAAAGAAGAACCTGTACCGAACAGTGCCGCTTTTGAAAACAAGACTGCACAGACATATGACACGGAC
>JAFOSK010000044.1 GCA_017392945.1 Treponema sp. | reverse complement strand
TCACGAGCGTTTTCAGGGGGTAGGAGTATAGAGATAGCCCCCCTGTAAAAAAATCGCTGTATGACGCTCTCAGGGGGGCATATGACGATATTTCTTTCAGAGAATTATAACAGGCATTTCAGACGGCATTTGCAAGTGCATTCGGAACATGGCTTTCTGAATGGCTCATATCGGGCTTGTAGCGGCTCTCACGAGCGTTTTCAGGGGGTAGGAGTATAGAGACCCCCCTGTAAAAAAATCGCTGTATGACGCTCTCAGGGGGGGTATACGGCGATGTTTCTTTCAGAGAATTCTTTCAGTCATCAAAGGGAAGCATATCTTCAATTTCTTTCGTGATGGGAATGAACGTGCCGTTATTTTCCGTGAAGCAGTTGAATTCGGAGTGAAATATCAGCGGAATTCCGTCGGATTTGATATTGCCGTTTCTGTTTTTGAGTATGCAGAAGTCGATTTCCTTGGGATTTTTCTCTTTCGCTTTATCGGCATCAAAGCCGTCCGAGCCTGTTCCGGTAAGCTGGAGACCGATAAGAATATCTGAGCCGTACTCAATGGCACCGGATTCCTTGAAAGCCGCCATATTGATTTTATGCCTGTAATTCTC
The DNA here is from genome assembly GCA_017392945.1 of Treponema sp. GTDB lineage: Bacteria > Spirochaetota > Spirochaetia > Treponematales > Treponemataceae > Treponema_D. The sequence goes on along the minus strand of JAFOSK010000044.1, from coordinate 3,576 downwards.
ACGATTCAGGGAAGATACCGCAAAAACAGGAATGTCAAAATCTCTGGAGAGCTGTTTCAGGGCGGTCACATTGTGGTCAACGACCTGTTTGTCAGTGGATTTTTCCTCACCGAGAGGGGCTTTGAGGATTTGCAGATAGTCGATAAAGACAATGGGGTACTTGTTACCGGTAAGAGAGATATGATTTTTGACTTTTTCACGGATTTCCTCAACGGAAATATTGCCTATTCCCTCATGAATGAAAATGTGGTGTGCAAACTCCTCATAAGCCTTGAAAGCCCTTCGGACGACCTCATTTTCCGTATCGGAGAAGTCCGCCCATCTTCTGCCGTCCATGATGGCAAGATTGCTTTTTGCATTACTGTTGCCAATTCCGTGCTTGCGACAGTAAAGAAATGTTTCACGGCTGACGGATTTTGTCATTAAATCATATTTACTTTGTTCCAGTGAAAAGAAAAGGACATCACGCCCTTGTTTCGCAAGATTGTCGGCAATTTGCAGAGTGAGAGTGGTTTTTCCGAGAGAAGAAATTGCCCCGATAAAATAAAGCCCTGTATATAAACCGCCGTTCAGAGCATCATCAATGATTTTGAAACCCGTGGAAAATCGGGGTTTTTTTGCATTTGCTGTAATGGTTTCCAGTAAAGCGGGTAATGATTTGCCTGCACTTGTTTTGAGATAGTCGGATTTTGCTTTTTCGGCAGTATCGGGCATGGCAGCAGCCTTTTCATACACGGAAATAACAGCATTTTTCAAGCCGTTGGCATCTTTGACAAGCCTGTCATTCGGGTCGTGATAATTTCCAATAATCTCCTTGCTTGCCCGTAAAAAAGAAATATGCCTTTTATCGAGTTCATCAGCGAGTTTTTGCTGAAAATTAGTCCCTGTATCGTCATTGTCAAAGCAGAGGATGAGGGGTTTGGCAGGTATGATTTTATCAAGTTCGGTCAGGAGAAGCCTGTAATTATCGGCACTTGAAAGCCCTATAGCCTGACCGCCTGCCTGCATGACGGAGAGAGCGTCAATAATACCTTCCACGATAAAAACGGGTTTTTCTTTTTCCTGTTCGAGAGCGGAGCCGTTAAAGAGAGAGGCAGAGCCGTGTTTGTAATAGCGAAAGCCGGAACTTCCGGGCATAATGGCAATATTTCTGGCTTCGTAGGTTTGAGCAGAGGTAGGGAAAATAACAGCCTGCATGGGCTTTTTGAGTTTGCCGTTGTCGGTGAAAGAGGCATCATAGCCGATGTTGAAGCGGTCGAGAAGTTCTTGTGAGATACCCCTGCCTGTAAAGTAAGAAGTGTCTTTGAGGGCTGTATGGCATTTGGCAAAGTAATTGGACATATCGGCGGAAGATTGCAAAATACCGATGTTTTTGATAATATTGACAGCTTGTTGTTGCATAGAGAGTGAGGAAATTTGCGTCAAGCCGTAAATTTCAACAGCTTTGTGGAGTTGGTCTTTGAAATCGGGCAGATTGAAAGTTTTACCGATAAGGTCAAGAATATCCCCGTTGAAACCGCAGCGAAAGCACTTGTAGGTTGAATTTTTTTTGTTGAGGACAATGCCGTCACCGTCTTTTCCTTCACCGTTGTGACATTCGGGACAAATCCAGCCACGCTTACGGGCTTTTTGGAGAAAAGCGTCAGGTGATTGAGTCTTGATAGTGCGAATAATTTCATCTTTTTGCATGAAAACGCTCCTTTAAATATTAAATCAGTATTATTATAATATTACTTCAAACATTCATGGAATGTCAAGTGTAAATTCAGCCGATAAAGAAAAAGTGTTTGCGGTATATCTGGTTGTTTTTCTTTTATCGGCTTTTTGAAGTGGCAGTTTCTCGAAACTCTCCTGCAAAGAAAAAAGTTGGAGTGGGAAACCAACTTTTTCTTTTACTGGCTTTTGAAAGTGGCAATTTCTCGAAACTGCCCTACACATTAAGTGATTGACCTGTCCGAGGCAAGCCACACACTTAACGTGTGGCTTGCCTCGGGCATACAGATTCTACGTATTCTACAGAATCTACCCGTTTTGGAAAATGCCCGTCCGCCCAGTCTACAAGCGGCTTTCGGGGAAAACCCAAAGTGGCAAATTCTCGAAAGTTATCACAATTTTGAGAGTGGCTCAAAATTGTGAGTGTTGAAAAGCTGTTGAAAGTATACATATTGCATAAATATTAGTATTGAAAATAAAATAATATGTGTAATTTAAATCAAATTAATAAACATGGTATAAAAATGTATATATTGCATAAATATCCAAATTAAAAATAATATATGTAGCTATAAATGAGCAAATTTAATAAAGCATTGTGAAAATGCACAAAAATGTCAGGCAGAAAGCATATCAAATAAGCTGTCAATATTTTTTGCAGATTTTCCGTATTCATAGATGTAACGGATATATTCTCTGTAAACGGTATCGGAAAGCGAATAAAAGCCCTCTGAAAAGCTGAAAGATTCCGAGCAGGAACAGGCAATAAAATAGGCAAGTGAAGTAAGTATCCAAAATCGTCTGATACCTTTTGAGGAGCGAATCTGATACTTGTCAAAAGCCAGTTTTGTTTTGCAGTCCCTAAAAAATACTTCGATTTCCCACCTTTCTACATAGAAATTCAATATTTCTTCCGTAGAGAGTGATACATCGGTAGAAATAAAGGCTCTGAGTGCTTTCGGATTACCCATTTGACCAACAGGAAAACTGATAAGAACAACTGCATTGTCAATGCCGTTAAGATTGCCTTCATAGCGAAAAATATTGTACTGGTGCCCTTTTACAGTCACAGTGCACAAAGGCAGAGCACTTTCTTTCAAAGTTGCGGCAAGTCTGCTGATACTGCATTTTACTCCTTTTGGATAAACAATACGGTTTGTTTTCAAAGCTCCTATGGTGTAAAATCCCTTGACGATAAAGCAGTTGATGATCTTGTCACATACATACCAGCTGTCACAAAGCAGATATGAAATGACAGGTGCAACAGGCAGTTCACAAGAGATTTTGCTTGCAAGTTCGATTTTTGACACGCTTTTGTCATACATGATAATAGCATAATTGAGGACAATCCCATTGCAGCACAGCATAACGGCGATTGCCTGATGACCATAATCCTGTTTTCTTTTCAGATGTGAAAAGTGGAAATAAGCATCTTCTATCGGATGCTTTGCTTTGGAAGAAGGTTTCGTTTTTGATGAAACAGTGTCATCTATGATGATATACACAGGCTTGCCTGTACGCCTGGATTCTTCGTATATGATTGATATAACTTTCTTTTTCAGAATATTTTCAATGACCGTTTCATCCCACTTTCCTTTGTTCAGGAAGTGAGCGATTGTAGTGCGGTGGTGCTCACTATGCGTTTCAAAGTCGACTGTTTTTCCATGATAGCCAATGCTGAATATGGCTATCATTATGCTGATGATATGTGATAGATATACTTCCGAAAATTTTTGTGTAAGATTTATTTTTTGTAACATCTTGAAAATTGTTTCAGAATGGTGTATGCTTTTATCCATAAGGCAACGACTCCTTTGAGTTTCTTTGGTTTGTTAGCAACTCCATTTTAACTCTTTTTGGTGT
>JAFOSK010000043.1 GCA_017392945.1 Treponema sp. | reverse complement strand
TCTTGCGGTTCAGCCTGAAATCCAGCAGATTTTTGTTCGACACGCAAAAGCCGCTATGTAGAATGAAATAAAAATGGCTGACTGATAAGTTTGCTGCGTACAGTTGTTGTTTTTCATAAACTCAACTGCCGCGTTATAACCTATTAGTCAGCCACTGTAAGCGCATCTGATTTATTTTATAGAAGACATTTAGTTGCTTGCTGTAAACTTAGCAACAAGAGCATCAAGATCAGCCTCTGAAATCTGATAGTTGCTGTTCGTTGTATAATAAGTATACATCTTTGTCTTAAGTTCGCCTGCAGAAAGCTTTGTCATATCTGCAATGCCGAACTGCTTTTCAAATACCTGCTTTAAAAGACGCTGGTCGCGGTATTCACCAAGATATGTGTAGTTTGACTTCTGATAGTCTTCTGCAATTTCTGCCCACGAAGCACCACAAAGACCAGAAATAACTGCACAATAGTAACCCGTGCGGTCGTTACCAAGACGGCAGTGAACATCATAAGGAGCAGGGTGATTTTCTTTTACAAAGTCAATGATACATTTGAGGGCATCGTTCAGGTACTTTTCATTGTATGATGACTGATAGATATATTTGTACTCCATTGTTTTCTTTTCGCTTGCTTCATTTGTGTATGTTACATGAAGAACATTGTTTGCAGAAAGAAGTGCTTGATAATATGTTGGAATCGATTCTGTGTAAGTATTGCCAGAATTTGTAGGAGTTGCTTCGTCTGTTCCAACTGGGAATGTTTCCATATTTGTCGTTTCATTTTCGCTTAAACAGATATCAGTTTTGATACCATATTTTTCATAAAGACCAATGATCATTTCTTCGCGTTTAGGTTCTGTTGCTCTTACATATTTAGTTTTGTCAGAGAATTTGTGTGTCTTAACCTTGTACGGATGCCATGAGCGGTAAACATTTGTAGTTCCTGGTACTTTGCGGAAGTTTGCAAATTTTTCAACTTCTTTATCATTTGTTAAATCCCAGTCGCTGAGTTTCCTCCATGTTCCTGCAGTTGCACTGCATTTTTTAATGTCTTCAATATCTTCACCTGTATAGATGATGATAAGGTTGTTATCTGATGTATGGAAACAATATGGCTCTGGAACGAAAGCCTTGTCGTAGACATCGAGGTATGAATCGTTTACGTAAAATTTATATTCTGGATGACCGCTGTTTCCCAATGCTGTAAGTTTTGAAAAAGGAACGGCACAGTAATAGTAAGTGTCAGTCTCTTTCATTTTGAATGTATCTTCGTTGGTCCATGAGTTAAATGAGCCTCGTACGTATGCCGTAGAATTTGCAGCTACATTCCAAAGAGTTTTATCCATAAGGAAAATAACTTCTTTGTTTGTGTTATCAAGAGCATAGCAGCGAACTAAGTCAGAAGTAGAAGCAATGCCTTTTGAAATTATTTTTTCAGAACTAATTGGAACATATTTTGTTTCTGTGTCGTTCTGGCAGGAAATAAATCCTGCTGATGTACATGCCAGCACAAGGGCGGCGGCAGTAACGGTAAAGACGTTGCGTCTGCTGAAAATTTTTTTCATCATAAATCCCCCTTAAAAAAAAGCGAAACATATTTCCCTCAAATGCACGAATGGCTTCTTTATGGGAAACTGTTTCTTTTGTGTTAAATCAGCGGTTCTGTTAAGAATCGGTATGTTAAATTGTGTACCTATTTGTTATTTTTTGCAAACATTTTTTTTCATATTTAAATGGAATCTGCTGTAATTGAAAAATATAGGGCGCGGGAGTATAATTTTTGTATGAAGATGACTTTGTTAGGGACCGGCACAAGCCATGGAATTCCATGCATTGCCTGTAGCTGTGCTGTATGCCGTTCGGAAGACCCGCATGATAAGCGGCTCAGATGCAGTGCCTATGTAACCAACGAAAATCCAGACGGAACAGTTTCTAGTCTGCTGGTGGACATTGGGCCGGAGTTCCGCATTCAGGCTCTGCGAAGCGGAATAAAATCTGTTGATGCGGTTCTGCTTACACACAGTCATGCGGATCATCTTCACGGGCTGGATGACATAAGGATTTTCAGTCATACGCTGGGGTCTGACAGGCTTTCTGAGCTTATGCGTACAAATCCGGAAAATGCAGGAGTTGATCCTAAGCTGCTTGCAAATTCCGGCAAGCGGGGGATCCGCCTTTACGCCAATGAAAATACCATAAAAGATGTAAAGAACCGGTTTGATTATATTTTCCGTTCAGACACGCAGATAGGCGGCGGAAAGCCTAAGCTGGAGCTGGTAGATTGCAGAACCTTGTATTCCTGTCAGCCGGAAGAATTCGGTTCAATAAAAGCTACTCCTATTCCTATGAAGCACGGAGAACTTGATGTTACTGGCTGGCTTTTTTCTGTAAAGTCGGAAGACGGAACGGTTCATTCAATTGCATATTTGACAGACTGCAGCTTTATTCCAGAATCCAGCATCAATTTATTGAAAGAAAATGGCGGTAACATTGAACATTGTGTTATAGACGGGCTTAGGGTGAAGCCTCATTCAACTCATTTTGGATTCCGGCAGGCAATGGAAGTTGCGGAGCGGATCTGTCCACGGAATACCTGGTTTATTCATATCTGTCATCTGATGAGCCATGAAGAAATAAAGGCTTATGCTTCTGAACAGCTTAAGGATTTTCCTGTACTTAAAAAAATTGTTTCAGAAGGCGGATTTGTTGGTCCGGCTTATGATTGTCTTGAACTTAGCGTATAAAAAGGGATTTTAAGGGGAAAAAAGCCTGCTTTTTGCCCCTTAGGCAGAGGGGTAGCGGAAGACACGGCAGCTGAGCAGGCGAGACCTGAGCTTTGCGAAGGACGAAGCTGTGACGAAACTGCCGGGGCTGAAGCGTAGGGCAGGCGCCCTCGTTTAAATTCATATGTTTAGGCTTAGTTTTGCTAAAAGCTTTGACACAGTTTTTTTATAAAAAAACCGCTTCCTATAGAAGCGGCTTTCAACGCGAACTTAACAGTTTATTTGTTTTCTGTTGTAGCTGGCTTTGGAACGCGAACTTTCTTTACGATAAAATCGCTTCTGAAACAGCGGGTACAAACTTTAAGAGTTCTTACTTCACCGTTACCGAGGTCAGTTTTTACTGTCATCAAATTTGGACGCCATGTGCGTTTTGTGTGGTTGAAAGACTTTGAAACTTTGCTACCGTGCTGAACGCCTTTACCGCAGATATCACAACATCTAGACATATCTATACCTACCTTAATTAAATTCTGAATTAGTTCTAATACTATATAGAAAGGAACGTTTTTAGTCAATAAGAGGATCAGGAAAATGAGGGAAAACATACCATAAAGTTTTCGGCAGTAATAAAAGCGGATTCTGAAAAATGGTTTCTGCCGGGGGGGGAAATCATTTTCCGTACTGTGTTTCTATTTCTTTTATCTGGTCGCGGATGGCAGCGGCCTGCTCGTATTCAAGGCGTTCTGCGCAGTCGTTCATTTCCTGCTGGAGAGCTTTTAAGAGTTTTGTCCGCTGTTTTTTATCAAACAGGTTTGCTGTTTTTTTGAGCGTTTCTGCTGTTACGCGGGCTGTTTCTTCGGCTTCTTCTTTTTGGTGTTCAAGAATATCCTGAATCTCTTTTTTGATTGTCTGCGGCGTAATTCCGTGTTCCTTGTTATAGGCTTCCTGAACGGCGCGGCGGTGCTTTGTTTCGTCAATAGCTTCTTTCATTGCCTCGCTCATGTGGTCTGCGTACATTACGACTTTGCCTTCTGCGTTACGTGCTGCCCGGCCGATTATCTGGATGAGCGATGTTGTGGAGCGGAGAAAGCCGATTTTGTCTGCGTCTAGAAGGGCGATGAACGATACTTCCGGCAGGTCAATTCCTTCTCTCAGAAGGTTGATTCCGATAAGAACGTCAATTTTGCCAAGACGCAGCGATTTTAATATTTCTACGCGTTCAAAGGTGTCTATTTCTGAGTGGATATATTTTACTTTTAGTTCGAGTTCTGTAAGGTAAGCGGTAAGGTCTTCTGCCATCTTTTTTGTAAGGGTAAGGACCAGGCTGCGTTCGTGCTTTGCTATGCGTTCTTTTATTTCGCGGTAAATGTCTTCCATTTGACCTTCGCTTGGGCGTACTTCTACTATTGGATCAAGAAGTCCTGTCGGGCGGATAAGCTGTTCTACAATCTGTGTAGATTGCCTTATTTCTTCCTTGCGGGGGGTTGCGGTTACGTAAATTACCTGATTCATCATTTTAGCGAATTCATCCGCTTTCAGAGGGCGGTTATCCAGCGCGCTCGGCAGCCGGAATCCAAAATCTACAAGATTCTGCTTGCGGCTCCGGTCGCCTTCGTACATTGCGCCTATCTGCGGCACGGTGATGTGTGCTTCGTCTATCATGCAGAGGAAATCTTCCGGGAAATAATGAAGCAGTGTGGCAGGAGGTTCTCCTGGTGCACGGTTCGCGATTGGAGCGGAATAGTTTTCAATTCCTGAACAGTACCCCATTTCTTTCATCATTTCGATGTCATATGTTACACGGGTCTTGAGACGCTCGGCTTCAAGGATTTTATGCTGGGAATTTAATATTTCAAGGCGCTCTTCAAGTTCTTTCTGAATGCGGTCAGTGGCGGTTTCCAGCTGGTCGTGTGGAATTACGAAGTTTTTTGCCGGGTAAATAGTTGTTTCATCCAGTTCTTCGGTAATTTTGCCGGAAACAACGTTAAAGCGTCGGATCCGTATTATTTCATCCCAGTCCAGTTCGATTCTGTAGGCTTCGTCAAATTCCATGTATGGCGGATAAATTTCGATTACATCGCCTTTGATGCGGAATGTTCCGCGGTCAAGAACCATGTCGTTTCGGGAATATTGAATTTGTGCAAGTTCGAGTGCCAGTTTGTGTGGATCCAGTGTTGATCCTTTTTCCAGGTGGAGACGCATGCTTTTGTAAAGCTCAGGCATTCCAAGACCGTAGATGCAGGAGACCGTTGCGATTACGATTACATCGCGCCGTTCCATAAGGGAATACGTGGCTGCCATCTTCATTTGGTCAATTTCTTTGTTGATTGAAGCATCTTTTTCTATGTAAAGATCACGTGCTGGAACATAGGCTTCAGGCTGGTAGTAGTCATAATATGAAACAAAATATTCAACTGCATTGTTCGGAAAAAAAGATTTGAATTCGCGGTACAGTTGTGCGCTTAACGTTTTGTTATGGCTGATAATAAGGGTAGGGCGCTGAACGGCTTCGATTATTTTAGCCATGGTAAAAGTTTTTCCGGAGCCGGTAACGCCTTTAAGAGTCTGGAACTTATCTCCGCGTAAAAATCCTTCGGAGAGCTTTTCTATTGCCTGCCCCTGATCGCCCGACGGCTGAAACGGGGATTCAACTACGAATCTGCGCATACGCCCATTCTAGCACAGAAGCTAGAAAATTTGTAGAGGCTGAAGCTATCGCAAAGAATCGTTTTTAAATTCTTTCAGCCCCTGCAAAATTCATGCACCTATTTTAAGCGGCTCACCATTGTTGTTATGTCACTCTTAGAAATTCCTTTTTCTACAAGTTTGTCTGTAAGTGCCTGCTGGAGGTCTTTTACATCTTCCACAAAATCAACGCCAAGGAATTTCTGAAGTGAATATTTTACGGCTCCCGGACCGCGGTATTCGTAGATTCCCATTTCTATAGACTTGCAGTAGTCTTCCTGAATCTGATTCCAGGTTGCGCCGCAAAGACCGGCAAGAACTGCGCAGACAACGCCGGTCCTGTCTGTTCCGATTGCACAATGAATCTGATATGGTCCTTCTTTTTCATTTATGAATTTAATGATTTTTTTAATTCCACCTGCAAACTGTGAACTATCCGGGGTTTCGTAACATTGACTATAGGAGCAGTCTGTCATATAGAGTACAGCATTGTTATTGATGATTTTCTTGTAGTAATCGATTTTCTCTTTGTATCCTGGTATTGTATTATCATCGTATGTAAAAGATTTTTGCTTGTCGTCAGAAAGGTTAATGTCGGCCTTTATTCCGGCTTTTGTAGAAAGTTCAGCTACATACTGCATGCGTGCTTTTGAAGTGTCCGAAATGCTTGCTTTTTCTCCGTCATTATAAGGGTGATATGAGCGGTAAAGTTTTTCTGTTCCCGGAACCTGACGGAAGTTGGAAATCTGTTTTTGTCCTTCTGCTGTGTTCAGATCAAAGTCAGAAAGCTTTTTGCACCGTTTTGCTTTTGTAAGACGCGTGCATATTTCTTCTTCATTCTGAGAACTGTAAATCAGGCACAAAAATTTTTTCTGTGCTTGAGAGCCGGTGAATTTCTGGTAAATGTATCCGTCTGGTACATAAGACGGCGGATTAATTATACTGTCATTCACCTTAAAGTTGTATGACGGCTGACCGCACTGGTTAGTTGCTTGAACATCTATATATGGAACTGAACAGTACCAGAATCCTTTGCTGTTGCGTGTCATTGTATAATGCGTTCCCGCATAGCTTCCGTTATGATCGTTTATGCCTCTGTTAAATTCCACCTTTACAGAAGAAGGTTTTGAGCCGTAAAGCTCTTCGCTGAATAGAACAACAAACTGCTTGTTTTTAGGGTCGTCTATGAAGCATTTTTTTAAGTGTTCCTGAGTTATGTTCAGTCCTGTAATTGGATCAGGTTCTTCTGCCTGTTTTGTAACCGCATTTAGGCCGGTTGAATGAACACAGTATACACCTTTTTTAGAGGCCTGCATGTCGTCTGTGCAATATTTTGCAGAACTTTGTCCGTTACCGTTTGTAATTAAGACTTTAACAGATGAAGCCTTCTTAAAATCAAATAGATAGAAGTTCTGGTGATCGCTGTCATATTCGCCGGTCTGTTCGTCAATTGGATTTGTAACAGTGATTTTTTCCGTTAATTCAATTCCAGGCCAGTCTGTTTTCTGAAGTCGTTCGTTTTCCGGAACGCTTTCGTCGTATGCTGCATTCCAGTAGTGAATGTGGTTATATTCTTTTCCGCCAGATTTTTTGCCCTGACGCATAAGGATTGCAATTCCATCATGTTCAAGGTGACCAAGGTCTGTTTTTTTCCCGCTTTCAATCTGAATTTCGTTGCGGTCTAGAACGGTTCCGTCTGGAGATGTAACTGTAAGAATCCAGTTTCCTGGAACAATATCTTCTATTGTAATTCCGTTTGCAGCAGTTTGTTCTGTAAGTCCTGTAGAAATAGGGTCATTTATGCTGACATTGAATTTTTGGGCGATAAGGTAGTTGAATGTAACAGAACCTGTTTCCAGACGGTAATCTTCTTTTTTTGCACTGTACGGGAACGAAAGCCCCTGCAATTCACCGATTAATTTTGATGAATTGTACAGACTAGGGTGAATGGAATCATCAATTACCGCTCGGATTTTATTCATGCGGCCGTCAGTTTCTAGATCCTTGAAATTGTAAAGCTCTTTTATACCGTAAAGAACATTACCGAATGCAGTTGTCTTTTTTGAAACTTGAATTTTATTATTATCTCCGGAATTTATGTCTGTTACCGCCCGGATATTAAAGTTCGGAAGTTCTTTTTTGTTGCTGTCAAAGGCTTTTACCGTAACAATCCGGTCAACGCCTACCGGAACATTTTCAATTGTAATGGAATCTTTGTTCTTTCCGGCATCAACTTCAACATAGTCAAGATGAGGTTCTTCTTTTTCAGGAATATCATATCCGCTGATTCTTATGGATGCATATTTGATTTTCGAGGTATCTAAAATGCGGGACCCTTCATAACTGTTTGATAGAGTAAGGGACGCATACTGTAGTTTTGTAGTCTCTATCATCAAGAACTCTCTTTGCTCCACTGCATTCTGGCATGAACCAAATGCAACCAGAACAATAAAACCAAATAATAAACTTAAAAGAACTTTTTTCATATTAACCAACTTTTTTTATACTTAAATAATATATTATGAGTTGGTTTTGTCAAATTTTTTTTACAACTTATGTTCTTTTTATTATATTGATGTAGTTTTTTCGTCTGGAGAAGCAAGTATGATTTTTACTTCCCGGTCTTTACCGTTGCGGTGAAGGGTAACAGAAACTGTGTCGCCAGGGCGTTTACTTTCTAGTGCTGAATAATAATCTGCGATGGATGAAATGGTTATATTATCTATTTTTGTGATTATGTCTCCGCCAAGGTAGATTATTGTGTTTCCGTAACCGTATCGTACTGCCTGTGTTCCCTGTACAATTCCGGCTTTTTCTGCATTTCCGCCTTTTGTTGTTCTTGAAACAAGAAGTCCGCGTGCAATGTCCAGGTTTGCATAGTTTGCAATTGTATTGTTCAGCTGAACAACAGAAAGTTCCAGTGTTCCGCGGCGGACTTTTCCGTACTTAAGAAGGTCTGAAGCAACGCGGACGGCCGTTTCTGCCGGTACTGCAAAACCAATTCCGGCGCTTGAACCGCTGTTTGAATATATCATCGTATTGATTCCAATCATGTTTCCGTTTGTGTCCAAAAGTGGACCGCCGGAATTTCCCGGATTAATTGCTGTATCAGTCTGAATCATATTGCGAATTATGCGGTTTGTGCTTGCGTCTTTTAGAGGGCGGCCAAGTGCAGAAATAATTCCTGTTGTCATAGTCCGGTCAAATCCATAAGGGTTTCCGATTGCGATCACTTTCTGACCGACTTTTAGTTTTGCAGAGTCACCGAATGCAATTGTTGTAAGTTCAGTTCCCCTTGGCGGTTCAAATTTTATTACGGCAAGATCGCTGTCTGCATCCTGTCCTATAATCTGGGCTTCGTACTGAGTGCCGTCAGAAAGAGATACATAGATTTTTGAAGCGCCTTTGATCACATGTACATTTGTAAGAACGTAGCCCCGTTTGTCTATGATAGAGCCGGAACCGCTTCCACCGTCCTGAACGATTGGTTCAAGAAACCAGTTTACTCCAGTTACTTGTGTATTAATATTGACTACGGCCGGACTGCATTTTTCGTAAACTCCGATATTCTGTTTTTCGTCCATAGTGTATGTCATATCTGTTGAAATTTGAACGGAGTTAAGTACTGTGTCTGAAAGCTCTTGTAAACTGTTTATTTCCTCTGGGATAGAGACTACTGGTTCAGAGGCTGCCTGTGTTTCCGGTTGTTTTGCGCCGGATGATTTTTTGTTGATGAGAGAAGCAGAGATTGCGATGGAAAAAACGGCTGTTACAGCAATTCCAAAAACCGTGAAAAAAATAACCTGTGATTTAGTATAAAGTTTCATTATTCACATTCTAACGAATTTGATTTATAAGTGCAATTTAGGTTGAATTCAAAGATTCTGTCTTTACCATTTTCAGCGCGGACGATTTTTTTTATCTCTTCATACCCTTGTTTTTTTATAGTGATTTTGTAAAATCCTGGAAGAAGTGATCTTATGCATAAAGGTGAAAGACCTTTGTATATTCCATTGATGAAGATTTCCGCACGGGGAATATCCGTTCTTATTGTAAGTGCAGCGGATTCATCAGATATGATTTGTTCTAGATTTGCTTCTGTCAAGAATGAAAAAGGTTGTTCTTCCTGCTGTTCTTGGGAAAATATTTTTCCAAGAGAGAAAATCAATAAAAAAAAAGTTAGAATTACAAGATATTTTTTGTTCATAGATTTCTTTATCTATTATACATTCTGATTTTTAATCGGTAAACAGCAGATCATTTTCCAAAAAACTGAAATATGAGTTCTTTGAAAAAATAATGTGATCCAGAAGGGTTATTCCTAAAATGTCCGCAGAGGCTTTTATGTTCTTTGTTGTTTCTATGTCTTCTTCAGAAGGGTGGCAGTTTCCTGATGGATGATTATGACATACAACAATGGCAGCAGCATTTTCCATAAGTGCTTCAGAAAAAATTTCCCGCGGATGGACTATCGTCTTGTTCACAGTGCCAACAGAAATTACCCTTATCTGAATTATTTCATTTCCCCCGTTTAATGTTACGCATAAAAAATGTTCTTTCTGATTCATTGAATACCCTTTTATAAAAGGAATTATGTCCTGGGGCTTTTTTATGAGTGCTTCCTTGTGGCGGTTTCTGCGCCGTCCAAGTTCAATTGCAGAAGCAATTGCAAGGGCTTTTCCTGGTCCCATGCCTTTTATTTTTATAAGGTTCTGAACGAAGTTTTCTTCGTTTGAACTGTTAAGTGTATTCATAATGATTCTAGAAAGATATTCTACTGGATGTTCTTTTGTTCCTGTTCCAAGAATCATCATTATAAGTTCTTCATCAGTTGGAAATGAAAGCCCATGTTTTAAAGTCTGTTCCCGTATATCTGGTTTTGCAAAATTGTTTTTCATCACTTTATATATAGTTATTTTTTTTAGAAATCTGCAAGATTTGTTCTTAAAAAATCAATTTTTTATAATTATTTCCGAAGATTTAGATATGAAACATTTTCTTTTTAAGAATAAATATTGGACTGTTACATTGAGTCTTTTTTCAGCAATGATTTTATCACTTCTTGTATTTTCATGTCAGTCGATAAAAGGACCGTCTGCTGAAATTTCACGGGAATTACTTGGAACGCCTGTTATGAGCGAGCAGGGACTTTTTGACTATTTTATGTCTAAAAAGCCTGATGCGGATCGTTCAATGGTAAAGAGACTTGCGCATTATTATGTGACCGAAGGAAAGATCGAAGGAATTAATTCTGACGTTGCCTTTGCTCAGATGTGTCTTGAAACGGGATATCTATCTTTTGGAAATCTTGTTGTTCCCGAAATGCACAATTATTGTGGTCTTGGTGCAATGGACGCTGCTCATCCTGGAGAATATTTTGAATCTGAGCAGATTGGAGTAAGAGCCCATATTCAGCATTTACAGGCATACGCTACTACTCAAGATGTTCCATTAAAACAAAAGCTTGTTGATCCTCGTTATGGCTGGGTTCATAAGGTAAAATTTGCAAAGGATATTTACGATCTTGCCGGCGTATGGGCAACTGATAAAGCGTACGGTGAAAAAATAGACGCGATTTTGAGTAAGATGGAAATGTTCCGTTAAAGGACTGGTATAGTCAATATTATTAATTTAACGGAGGTTGAGGTCCTCGAAACCACAATATAAGGAAATTGTTTTTGCAATATTTTCAGGTTTTGAGAACCTCAATGATCATTTTCGGATTTTACCCGATTTGAGTTCCGATGAAGTCTTCATCGTTTAAGATCGCTTGAATGTTAGGGATGTTTTTGCCACCTGCACAAATAACCGTCATGCCGCATTCGTCTGCTTTTTTTGAAGCAATAGGATCAAACGGACAGTTTTTACCAGGAGTCCAGTCATCGCCGACCATTTTGCGGAAATCTTTCCAGCTGATTTTATCGATCGGCTTTGCGTCTGGATTTTTTCTTGGATCATCAGTGTATACTTTTTCGATGTTTGAAAGGTTTACAACAGTTTTTGCTCCATGTTTTTCCGCGAGCAATACAGCATCGTTATCAGTAGAAAATCCCGGATGCCAGCCTGCGGCAAGAAGAACTCTTCCTTTGAATTCGATTGGTGCTGTAGGATCATAAACTACATCATTCTGGCATAGTTCGCCAAAACTTGCTTTTACAAGCTGAGCGTTAAGGCGTGTCGCCATAATTCCGATCCAGTCTGCTGCATCAGAGGCTGCTCCTCCGCCAATTTTCTGTGAAATTTCAGAATATGCGTTCTGATATACGCGGGCAGGGGCACCGCCACCTACAACAAGAATCAATTTGCGGCTTTCGTCTTCTGCAAGCCATTTTTTTACCATAGAGATGAATTCCGAAAGAAATGTTGTGTCCGGTTTGTCTGGAACCACAATAGATCCGCCTACTGATAATACTTTTGTCATTAATATACTCCTACTATAATTGGATTAGACCAATATGAACTGTACTTTATAACTTTTCCGCTGGCTTCTTCCCATATTGACTGCAATGCGTAGCTTCGCGCTCTGTGAACTGTCTTGTTGTTAGGTGCGCTCGGTTTTATTTCGTTCCATCCGCGGCTGAACAGAATGTGCTGCCCGTCAAGATTTCCAAAATAATACTGTGAAGGTGTTATGTCAATCTGCCATGCCTGAAAGTCCAGTCCTGCGCCCAGTGCCGGATCAACTGGAATCCAGCCGAATCCTGATATGAAGAATTCGCACCACCAATGATCGGTAGACTTAAGGTCTGAACTTACAAGGACTCCGCTGTCTGAAAGTGCTGGTATGCCGCATGCCCGGAGCAATGCGGTGTATATAATAGCAAAATCATAAGCGTCTCCGCTCTTTTTGCTTAGCAGTGCAAGAGGATCTTTGTTTGCGTTACGGAGCGTAAAATTCTTAAGCATGTAATTATATATAAGAGCCGCCATATTGTAAGGATTTTTCTCAGTCTTTACGATACTCTTTGCAAGGTCAACAATTTGAGCGTTATCGGCAGGTACACATTCATCTGCTTTTGTGCAGGCTGCAAGAAAACTCCTGTTTGTAGACGGAGAAACTTCAAGTCTGGCGGCAGAAAGTTCTGTTCTGGTTTCGTAGACTGTAATGGCAAAATTCTGTTTGAAACGTCGTTTTCCTGCTGATGTCTTTGCACCGGTTGTCTGATGAATTATTGTGTGCTGGAAATCTGAAATTACAGGTTCAGGTGAGCATTCTGCAAGTTTTACGGAAGGCTGTGAAGGTGTTTCAAAAGGTCGTGGACATCGCAGAATTATTGTAGAATCTTTGTCTCCATTTGTTTCGTCAATGTCTACATTAAGCTGGATTATATAAGTTTTTGGAGAAATAAAGCTTTTTTTTCCGGCCTTATTGTCCATTGTAATTTTCCTATTAGCAGATTTTCCTTTCAAAGTCTGAACATACATGAATCCGCTTGTGGCTCCGTCCGGAACATACACCTTTATCTGGTTGTCGTTCCAGGAAACATAGTCGAAATTGTCTTCATTTGCTTCTATAAACGATAAATCATCTTTTTCCTGACCGGAATTTGAATCTTCGTTTTTAATTTCTCTGTCTACCGAAAAAAAGACTTTTGATCTTTCCCGGGAATTTCCGAAATTTACTCCTGAAATTGTTATGAGCGTCCCTGGAGAGATTTTTTCAGGTGTGATTCCGGTTATTATTGGCATTGTGGTCTGGCTGTTCTGGGCAATTGGCACTGGAACTTCGCTAGTATTTGAAAAGAAAGCCGGCTTTGAACGTGCATCTTTTGTTTCTACGAATACAAGTCCGTTTTTTATGTTTGCCGGCAGAACGACTTTTATTTCTTCATCAGTCCAGGAAAGATAGGAACTAGAGGTAAGTTTGTTTCCTCCGAATTCAACGTAACTTGTGTCTTTTACGTTTCCGAAATTCTTTCCGGATATTATTATAAGATCCCCGGGTGCACCCACAGGAGGAGTGATCGAATTAATCACGGGCGTTCGTTTTATCTGAATGCCGAATATAAAAGAGCCAATAAAAAAAACAAGGGCAAGGACACACCATAGGAGTGTCCTTATAAGGGGAGATTTTCTGAAAATATAGTTGAACGATTCTGCTTTATTCACTTAAGTTGTCCGGAATTATGTTCATCGGCAGCTTAATTTCGATCGAATCATCGTTTTCTTCAAGACCTGGAACATTTATTTTGATAGATATTTTATTTGGTTCATCAAATTCCGGTCTGAGAACGTCAACGTTCGTCAACGAAGAGCTTAACTGCCTGTGATTCATTTGAGGTCTAGGCGGTCTTGGAGGTCTTAATCTGTCTGGTCCGACATTATTTTCTGGTCCCATGCCGTTGTACCTATATTGACCGCCGGTGCTTGCTGGAATCCCGTAGTTTCCGTCAAAATTACCGTCTACGATTACGCTCTGGTTTTCAGAAATTGGTACATGCTGAGCTCTTGTTACCGGAGTAATTGTTGCAAGTGTTTCCGGCTGTGCCTTTGATCTGTTTGTAATGCTTAAAGGAACAATCGCGGCAACGACAACCGCTGCAGCTGCTACAGCCCATTTAACAGGCTCTACAGGAAATTTATATACCTTTACGGATTTTGTGGTTTTTGCATAGCTCATCTTTGTTAAAAGACGTTCGTAGCTTTTGTCCATAAAGTCATCTTTGAATTGGATGCTGTTTGAGTCCTTCTGGAATGTTTCCTTGATACGCCTTAAAGACTCAAGTTTTGCTGCACATTTAGTACAGGTTTTTAGGTGAGCTTCGTATTCCGCAACAAGCGACTGCGGAAGTTCCTTATCAAGATAGATTGAATGAATGTCATCAGTTGGGCAAGAATACATTTTCAGCTCCTATCATTTCTTCAAGTAATTTGCGGGCACGGAAAATACGAACTTTTACGTTGCCTTCCGTAATTCCTACAACCTTACCGATTTCTTTGTAGTTCAAGTCTCCGTACTCTGCAAGTACAACGACTTCCCTAAGCTTTGGAGGCAGTCTGCTCAAAGCATCCTGAGTGCTTTTTATAGATTCGGCTTTCAGAAGTTCCGTTTCTCCCGAATGGAAAATACGCCTGTCTTCATATAAAGCCTTCTCGTAAGCTTTCCTTTCCCTTGTCTTGCGCTTTACATAATTCAGGGACGCGTTTTTAACAACGCGGATTAACCAAAATTTAGCGTCATTCATAGTAGGGAAGGTTAGCTGCTTTTCGTTAGCCTTTATAAGCGAATCATGTGCAAGATCTTCAGCTGCCTCTTCGTCATTCACGATTCTGAAAGAGATTTTAAAAAGCATCTGCATTGTTGCGTTATATATCGCCTTAAAGTCAACGGGATTAGCCGCATTCAGAGGTTTTGAATTTTCTGTCTGACCGTCCATATTAATAAAAGACACAATTTCTCCAATGGTTACAAATTATTTTGCAAGTTTATCGCCATTAAAACTTAAGGAAGAAGCTGTTGCTCCCTTTGTGGAAAATGTCATTTCAGTTTCCAGCGTATACTGTCCTGTTGATGGTAATGTA
This sequence comes from Treponema sp., assembly GCA_017392945.1. Lineage (GTDB taxonomy): Bacteria > Spirochaetota > Spirochaetia > Treponematales > Treponemataceae > Treponema_D. The sequence goes on along the minus strand of JAFOSK010000043.1, from coordinate 3,226 downwards.
TTCTTTATTGTTTTTGTCGTTCCGTCAGAAAGTGTAAGGATTAATTTTGATTCATAGCCGGCTTTATCAATTTCAACCTTTGCAGCAGAGAATGAATATTCGCCGTAAGTTCCAGTCGTGCCTGAAACCCACCAATCTTTGTAGAAAATAAAATCTTTTGGCAATGTTATTTTCTGATCCTGAAGAGAAAGCAGTATTGTACTTTTTGTAGATTCATCACCATCATGCATGTCACCGCTGCATGATGCAAAAATTGAAAGCAAAAGCAATACTGCTGTAAAGAGTGATGCGCTTTTAAAGATCATGTTTTTTTTCATCTTTTAATACCTCGTTTTTTTATATCGTGAAGTTGTTTATTGCCTTTTCCAAGTTGGTCCTTGCGGTGTATCGATAATTACGATTCCTCTTTCCGAAAGCTGGTTGCGGATCTCATCAGCCCGTGCAAAGTCTTTGCTCTTTTTTGCAGATGTTCTTTCAGCAACAAGTGCATCTATCTCTGCAGCCTCCTGGTCGCCGGAATGATCTGGAACGAGCGCTGCTGCCTGTTTTGCAGCTTCTGTTTGTACAGCGGCTGCTGATTCTATAAGTTTCAAACCGATTACGCTGTCCATTCTGTCTATAAGGTCGAGAGCTTCTTTTGCGTCCAATGAACCGTCTTTTACAACCTTGTTCAGAGTGCTGAATGCAACCGGAGTCAACAGATCGTTTTCAAGTGCCGCCTTAAATGTATCAAGGTAAGCGTTTGCCTTTTCTGAAAGTCCTGAACGGTTATCTGCTTCGCCTTTAGAAAAACATTTTCCTTTGCTCAAGGTTACGTTTCCTTTCTGTGCTAGTTTTGCAATCTTCTGAATAAGGGCAGCGCGACCATTCTTTGCGCTTTCAAGGGCGTCAAGGCTGAATACAAGCTGCTTTCTGTAGTGTCCTCCCAAAAGGAAGAATCTGTAATCGAGAGGTTCAAAGCCCTTGTCTTTAAGAGAGAAACCTTTTTCCGGCGGAAGCGGAGTCTGAAGCGTAATGAAATGTCCTGAAGATTTAGACATCTTTCCGCCTTCAAGGATAAGGAATTCATTGTGAAGCCAGTAGTTTACCCAAGGACCTTCCTTGCGGTCTGCTTCAGAAAAACTTCCTTCGCTCTGTGCAATTTCATTTGTATGGTGAACCGGTACGTGGTCAATTCCGCCGGTATGAATGTCAATGTGTTTTCCAAGGTATTTCATGCTCATTGCAGAACATTCGATGTGCCAGCCAGGATATCCTCGACCCCATGGAGAGTCCCAGGTCATTGCCTGATTTTCGAATTTTGATTTTGTAAACCAAAGTACGAAATCTCCTGGATTGCGTTTGTTTCCGTCGATTACGACTTCTTTACGTTTTCCTGCACCTTCTTTAAGTTCATCAAGATTTAAGTTTGCAAGTTTTCCGTAATCTGGATATGTAGAAATATCAAAGTAAAGGTTTCCGCCGGCCATGTAAGTATGTCCGTTTGCTTCAATCTTTTTGATGAGTTCAATCATTTCCGGAATGTGTTCTGTTGCTTTACAGATTACGTCAGGGTGGATGATGTTAAGAGCATCAATATCTTTCATGAAGGCATCTGTATAGAACTGAGCCACTTCAAGAACGCTCTGATGGCGTTCTTCGGCAGTCTTTACCATTTTGTCATCACCGTTGTCATTGTCGCCTGTAAGATGACCAACGTCGGTAATGTTCATTACGTGCTTTTTGTCATATCCTAAGAATGTAAGAGTTCTGTCCAATATGTCTAGAAAGACATATGCGCGAAGGTTTCCGATATGGGCGTAATTATAAACAGTTGGACCACATCCGTAAAAGCCGACATAATTTTCGCGAACAGGCTTAAACTCTTCCATTCTGTGTCCCATAGTGTTGTATAACTTTAATGCCATAGAAATACCTCTTAAAATAATCTTTTTTTTATTCTAGTGAAATACAGGTTGTTATTCAATTCGGACATATGTCTCTATGAAGGTACGATCAAAATTCATAAGGTTGTAGATTCCGACTTTAATAAGCTTTTTTCTTCTGCATAAGTTTTTCCAGTTCTGTTTGAGCGTCAGAAAGTCCCTTTTCTATGGATTTCTTTTTGGATATTATAAGCCGCATTTCTTTTCCTAGGATTGAATAGAATTCAGGCCATTCTTTTATCTGAGGTCTATACACTCCTGTTTCCAAAGCATTTCTTACTGCATCATATTGCGGGAATATTTTTAATACTTCTGGATCTGTAAGGCTTGAGTAGCGGCATGGAACTCCGCCCATAAGAACTGATTTTTTCTGATTTTCCTTATCCATTATAAATTTAAGCAGTTCAATGGCATATTTTTTGTTGTGCGAACATGAAGGAATTCCCAAGGTCCATATACCATAGATCGTGGCGTTATACTGCGGACTTGAGTTATTAACTTTACCTTTGAGGGCTATATAATCTATAGAAGAATTTCTTGCAGGAGTATACCAGCCCGGCCATGCGATTCCCATTGCAGCAGTTTTATTTGTTATGGCGGCAACAAGATCTTCTTTTTGAGCGGCCCTGCCGGTTTCCGTCAGCTTCAGGTACATTTCCATTGCTTTGTGCCATTCTGGGGTGTTTACGGTCGGATTGTTATTCTTATCAAGAACCCATCCATTATAAGAAAGAAGTATTGGCAAGAAGTCTACAACGATATTGTTCTCCGTATCACAGCGGTACATAAATCCCAGGTTATGGCGTTTATTTGCTTCCTTGCAGATTTTAAGCATATCTTCAAGAGATTCAATGTTTTCATCATGAAATCCGGCTTCGCGCACAATGAGTTTATTGTATAGAAGAACAGTTACATTTCCGTAATATGGTGCAAGATACAGATTGCTGTTATCATAGCATATACTCTTTGTTGCTGAAATTATGTCATCATCAAGTTCATAGCCATAGTCTGAAAGGTTTGTAATCATATTGTTTGCAATAAATTCAGTTGACCAAGAACCGTCAATCATACAGAGATCATACAGACCGCTGTTTGTAAGTACATCAGAAATGATTTCTGCTCTAAGTTTTTTTTCTGAAAATTGTCTTACACTGCAGGAAATGTCGTATTTTTCTTCAAATTCTGGAAGTAGTTTTATTATTACGTCTGCATGGGTACCTTCGCGTAATGCAAGCGAAAGGGTTTCTTTTGAATGTTTTTTAGACGTGGAATTTATAAAATTGGATACAGTGAGTATTGTT
>JAFOSK010000042.1 GCA_017392945.1 Treponema sp. | reverse complement strand
TGTATGAAGTGCTTCAAGAATCATTTCTTTTGTATTTACAGAAGAAACTTTCTCTTTAACAATTTTACGTGAAACTTGAAGTTTTGAAAGTACAAACTGCTGCTTAGCCTCTTTGTTGTTTCCCTGGTCTTCTTCAATGATTTCATTAACCAGTTCGCTGTAGAACGGCATTTTTCCCATGACCTGAGGAAAAAGTCTTTTTATTTCAGAAATCTGATTTGAAGGTGAAGAAAAAGCTTTTTCTTTGTCAAAGTTAGGATGGTTATAGAAATTCAATCTAATTTGAAGTTTGTAGCTTTCGCGCTGAAAATCTGTAAGATCTTTAAGAATTGCTGTAATTTCAGTTACAGCCTGAGCACTCTTTGTAATTGCATCTGTAAGCATACTGAGCTGCATCTGAGAAGTATTTGTCCTTGCTTCTTGAATAAGGGATGCAAGTCCGCGGGTGTTTGTCTTTGAATTGTTTAATGTAAGGCTTCCCCACTGAAAAGAATTGTTAAGATCATTAAGCCTCTTGATTTTAGGAATATCAAGGTATTCTGTTGAAAATTTTACATAGGTGCAGATAAAGTCAAGCATACTTTCGTATTCCGAAAAACGGGACCCGATAGCCATCGAGCGTTCGTTTTCACTGAAGGGACTTTCATCAGGAGATGTGATTTCGGAAATCTTGCGTTCTGATTTATACGGATCAGGAGAAATGAGAGCCCTTTTTACAAGGACATCATATAAATTTCGCACGCAAGTATGAAGAAGATGATAGTTTTCACTCAACTTGCCGAGCTGTTCCTGATTGAACCAGTCTGCTTTTTCTTTTATTGCGGATTTAAGTTGTTCTGTAAAATCTATATTTTCACCCATATCTTATGTATCGGCAGAAAAACAGTAAAAAAATAGTAGAAAATTAAAAACAGATTTTTGCGCCAAGAGAAAAAATACTGTGATTCATGCCGTTGCCGGAAAACACTTGCCCGCATGGAAGATAGAATTTGAATTCCGGACCGATGCTCAGTCTTTCTGCAAAGCTGAACAGATATGCGGCGGAAGTTTCCAGATATATAAATCTTACGTTGTTCCAAAAATACCTGCGGATTTCGTCAGTATCGCTGCCAGCAGAACCTGAGTATCCTGCATCAGAATCTGTCACTCCATGAGACAGTACAGAAATTGTAAAGTCAATTGCTGTGCCAAGAGAAAATTCAAAACGGTGCTTTTCTTTTAATTTGAGCGTATAAACTGCAGGAAGATCCAGCATAAAATGAAATACTGTTGCAGTACGGTTTTCTATTTCTGCGGGATAAGCATCGCCGTCATACCAAAGATAATAGTTTGCAAAGAACGAAATCCGTGGCTGAAAAGAAAACTTCTTTTCCTTGAAAAAAACGGCTCCGAATGAGAGCGGATACACAACAGGAGAAACTGCGCTCTGTTCGCCGCTTTCTGTATTAAGAATGAGAGATGGTGCGAAGGTAATAAAAAAATCTACGGGAAATTCTTTTTTCTGACCGTTTTTTTCAATGGAGGTAGATTCATCTATAGTAGTTTTTCCGTCAGGTTCTTCCTGGGCAAAACATTTTGTGAGGATACATATTAAAAATAAAATTCCTATAATAATTTTTTTCATCTTTTGTAAAGTGTCCGATTAAGGTCTACGCTAAGAAATCCGCTTCTCTGTGTCTTATAGAAAGATGTTTCTTCCCATGAAGAATATAGCATTGTACCGGAAATTACGAAATCCCCGTAAGTGAAATTCTGCGGAAGTTTTGGAAGCCTTATACCCAGCGTTTTTCCGCCGTTCAGAATATTCTTATTATACAGTGCCCCTTGAAGATACAGCGTTCCATCATTGAACAGACATGCAGCCCAAGTATCAGAGATAATTGCCTTTGCGGTAAGAACATTGCTGTCAGCGTTGTTTTTGCCTATCCGGATAAATGTCCTTGGAGTGTGTCCGGACGCATTTGCAACAGTAACAGAAAAATCTATGCTGGCTGGAATTGTTGCAAGAAGATTTTTAAGTCTTTCCGGTGCATTTGAGAAATCCTTTGGCTTTTTTGCATTGCGGAATGAATCTGTATCACTCGATGAAATATGAATCATTTTTTCTGCGTCGTAAGGTGTAATAAGGTTGATATCTTCTTTTGTCTGGAACGTAATGTACGAAAAATCAATTTTTTCATCGGTTGAATTTTTTATAGAGCATGTCCAGTATTGTCCGTCAAAAATAAAATCGTTTATTTCTGCGGAAGATTCAAGACCTAGATTTTCAACTTCTATTACAGGATAAAGTATGTTCTGCTCTGGATTAAATTGAACTAAAAAAGGATGTTTTAGTTGAAGCGCGGACTTTGTTTCATTAAAGAATGTTGATTTATATACGGAAAAGAACGGTGTATTGTTTGCAAATACAAGATTTCCTGCTGTACGACCGTTGAAGATTTCTTTGTCCGTATAAAGATGTATACTTTCTCCCTGAAAAACCAGTATTCCTAAATGGTTTATAGTTGCAAATCCTTTAGGAATTCCATTATTCTGTTCGGATTCTATCACAGCTGATGAAATTCTTACTGCTTCTGTCCATGGCTTTTGCACTGCATTCGGAACATTGTGAATTTTGTCGGTCTTTATATAATTTCCTTCAGAAAAATAATACCACGTATGCTTTGTCTTAATGAGATTTTCTTCTATGTTAGCAGGATTGCTTTGTTTTTTCCTGCATGAAGAAAGAGATATGAGACAGATGCAGCATATAAAAACGGAAAGAATATTCTTAGATAATTTCATAATCATTGTATCGGCATTTCGCATAATGTTACTGAGAGAATTTCTGTGTCTGAACATTCTGCTATTGCTATTACTGGCTTTTCGGCAGTATTAAGAAAAAGTTCCGTTTTTGATTTAGGAACGGTTATAAGGCCATTGATTCCGGCTGCATGATTCTGTGGAATATACTGATGAAGGAAAGTTCCTTCTGAGAAAGCATTCAGTTCTTCTGATTTTATACAAAGGCAGTTTTTTTGATTCAGGAGGGTAGCACTGAATTTTTGGTTAATTATTCCGTTCAGAATATTTTCACGGTTGCAGTACCATGGATTGAAAAAGATTTCGGATGTATTTTTTTTAGTAGAAAGTGTTTCGCTGAATTTAGTCCAATTGAATTTCTGTGCATCAAGGCATTTGCTGTTATTGCTTAAACATGTTGAATAAAGCTGTGTAAGGATTGTCGCTGTAAAACCGTCTGACCAGCTGAGTTCCGAAGAATAAGGGAAAATTGCGCCGCATGCACTGAACTGGAAGCTCTGGTTTACAACTGGTATTGCTGTTACTGCTACAGGAACCCCAAGAGATGGCGATATCTGGATGCAAGTTGTACTTGCTTCAGCGGAATATATTTTTACGGATGAGCCGTAATGTATGCAGATGTCCCAACGGCACAGATCAGGGTATTTATCTGAATATATGTCTTTTGGGGGCCAGCAGGGGAGTTTTAGAAAAACGGTACGTTCTTCATCATTTTGCATACATGAAGAAAATAAAAAAATTAATATAATCATTGCTTGAAACGTAACAAAAGGCAATTTTTTTATAAAAAATCTCATGCTTTATATAACGCTTTTTTTTTAATGAAAATGCATTTTTGTAGAAAAAAATCTGGCTAAAAAAGTTTCCCTTACAAAAAAGGTGAACAAATAAAGTTAAACTTCAAATGCCCTGTTTATCTATGTTTTTTTATTTCTTCCTGACATAGCTGATCACAGATTTCGTTATATTGAATTCCAGCATGCCCCTTTACCCAGTTCCACTGAACATTAAGAGAACTATTTAGTGCATCCAGCTGAACCCACAGGTCTTGATTTTTAACAGGTTTTTTGTCCGCTGTACGCCAGCCTTTTGCCTTCCAGCCCTTTATCCAAACTGTTATTCCGTTTTTTACGTACTGGCTGTCTATGTTAAGTGTTATTGGACGCTCAGAAAATCCAGGCGTATTTTTTATGATTGACAAAGCCTGGATTGCGGCAGTAAGTTCCATTCTGTTGTTTGTTGTTTCGTGTTCCCCGCCGGAAAGCTGTCTTGCTTGGCTGTCAGCAATTACTACAACGCCCCAGCCACCTGGTCCGGGATTTCCGGAACAGCCACCGTCTGTATAAATTACAATTTCGCTCATCAATAGGACTCCGTTAAGGCTTTTTGGCTTTTGCCGATGTTCTAGATTCCGTAAGGATTCAGAAGCAATCGGCAAATGCTTTACATGTAATATGTTTTAATAGGCGGGAAGCCGTTGAATTCTACTGATGCATAGGTTGAAGTGTAGGCTCCTGTAGAAAGCCAATACAGGCGGTCTCCCTGCTTAAGGGAAATAGGCAGCTTGTACTTTGTTGTTTCGTACATTACGTCCATGCTGTCGCAGGTTGGACCTGCAATAATCACTTCGCCTTCTTTGTCTCCGTCCTTTGTAGTAATTATAGGATACTTTATGCATTCGTCCATAGTTTCTACAAGTCCGTTGAATTTTCCGGCATCAATATAAACCCATCTTGTAAGGGCTGTATTGTTTTTTCTTGATGCAAGGATTACTTCGCTTGTAAGGATTCCGCTGTCGCCTACAAGGGAACGTCCTGGTTCAAGAATGATTTCCGGCAGGTCATCGCCAAAATCTTCTGTAAGGAAGCGTGTAATTTCCGAAGCGTATACGCTAAGTTCATTTGTAGGGTCAATATAGCTTGCAGGAAAACCGCCTCCCATATCAATCATCTGAAGGCGGATTCCTTCTTCTTCTTCAAGCGAGTTGAAAAGATATTTTACTTTTGCAATAGCATCGTTCCATGCACCAATATCTCTCTGCTGGCTTCCAACGTGGAAAGAAACTCCCCAAGGTGTAAGTCCGAGTTGTTTTGCCAGAACCAAAAGATCATAAGCCATATCTGGATGACAGCCGAATTTGCGGCTCAAAGGCCAGTCTGCTGTATCTGAGTTTTCTACAAGAATGCGGACATATACTCTGGAACCTGGGGCATTTTCTGCAATAGATTTAAGGTCATCCTTGCTGTCTGTTGCAAACATGCGGACACCTTTTTCGTAGAAGTACTTTATGTCTGCGGATTTCTTTATTGTGTTTCCATAAGAAAGTCTGGTCGGGTCATTTACGAATTTTAGAATTTTATCAAGTTCGTAGCGGCTTGCAATATCAAAGTTTGAGCCCATGTCTGCAAGCATTTTAAGAACAGGCTCTCCGGGATTTGCCTTTATTGCATAAAAAATTTTTGCGTATGGAAAAGAATCCTTTAGCTTTACAAAGTTAAATTTGATTGTATTCAAATTTACAACAATGTTCGGAGTCGGTAAGTCCTTCGAAAAATCTAAAAAACGCGACCATTCTTTGTCGCTTACATAATCACTTCGATTATACATGGCATTCCCACAAATAATTTTTTTTCGCTGATTAAAGGCGCATTAACCAAGTGTTTTTCAACGATAAAACGAATAATAGTGAAAAACAGCGATTAGGAAAACAATTTTTTTTATAATTTTAAAAAATAATTTTATTTTATTAACATTTCCTATGTTTTTTTGTATGGTACTTTTTCTAATGCAATTAAGTTTGAGTTGCTTGAGATTCTGGTTACTGAGTGGTTTCTGAGCTTGTCGAAGTGCAATAACATTCTCAGCAGACGAGCTTTCTCGCAAGGTCAAGCAGGATTTCTGTTTCTCTCTTAGGATTTTCAGAATGCATTATTGCAGAAACAACACATATTCCGCTTATCTTTATTCCTTCCAGAACAGAAAGGTTATTCTTGTTCAGACCGCCGATTGCATTTACAGGAATAGGAACTGCACTGCATATTTCAGAAAGCGTCTGGGGTGAAGTAATGACAGTCTTTACCTTGGTCGTTGTCGGATATATTGCACCTACACCGCAGTAATCTGCTCCTTGCTCGTATGCTTCCTCTGCCTGCGGAACAGTCTTTGTTGTTGCACCTATTATAAAGTCGTTTCCCAGTATTTTTCGTGCAACTTTTATCGGCATGTCGCTTTGTCCCAGATGGACGCCTTCGCTTTTTACTGCCATCGCTACGTCAATTCTGTCATCTATTATAAGCGGAATGTTATAGTGCCCTGCAATTTCATGAACTTTGTTTGCAAGATCTATATATTCCCGAGTGGACCGGTTCTTTTCCCGCAATTGTATTAAAGGCGCTCCTCCAGAAAGCGCCTGTTCAACACGATAAAGGAATTCTTCTTCCTTATATGGCGTACTGTCTGTAATAAAATATAGGGTTGTTATACAAAATATGGATTACAAAGATTCGTTGTGCGTGGGGGAGGGACAATAACGAAGGTGTCAATGATTTATTTTCCCGCATTGCCTGAATATTTTTGAGCGAATTCTTCGGCAGGGATAGGGCTGGAAAAGTAAAATCCCTGCAAATAGTCACAGCCTAAAGATTTCATTCCTTCTGCCATTTCTTTGTTTTCAATTCCTTCTGCTGTAACCGTAAAGCCCATATTCTTAAAGGCTTTTACCAATGCCGGAAGAATGGCCTCGTGTGTTTTAAAATAATCCCAGACTACCTCCATATCAACTTTGATGTTTATAAACGGATAATGTTTAAGACGCGTAACATTTGAATAACCGGAACCAAAATCATCAAGGACAAATTTAAAACCTGTGTTTTTCATGATCTGGATCTGTTTCTGCAAAAGAGCATAGTCAATCATTGCTTCTTCTGTGATTTCAAGATGTATTTTGTCTGCGTCTACATTATATTTCTTTAGAATTTCAGAAAATTTCGTACACAGATCATTCTGCAAAAACTGTACGGGCGATAGATTTACGTTTATACAGGAAAGTCCTAAAGCTTCCATATCATGAGTACTTACAAATTCACAGGCTCTTTCGAACATCTGTTCCCCTAAAAGATTTATATAACCGTTTTTTTCTGCAACAGGAATAAAAATTCCCGGAGGCATAATTTCACCGTTTGCATTACGCACTCTTGCCAGGGCTTCTGCACCTGTAACTCTATTTGTTTTTGCAGATATAAGAGGCTGAAGGAACATTTCAACTTTTTTTGTTTCAACTGCATTACGGACAATACGCTTCACTTCCGTGTTTCTTTCAATCATTTTTAATGTTTCATCTGAAATCTGCATATCAGAATCAAGGGCATTGTTGAGCAGGTTGAATGCGGATAAAAGTCCTTGCAAAAGGATAGTAGAATCGGAAGAATGAAGTTCCTTGTCTACTTCAACAAAACGCACTCCTAGAAATAACTCCATGTCCGTCTGTTCTTGCTGCCATGGATAATTAAATCTGTTTTTTATTTCCTCTTTTATAAGTTCCACTGAATAGTTATCTGTGTTTCCGACAAGAACAAATCGTCCGTTGTTTATATAAAAAACAGACAGCCGTGAATAATTTTTTTTCAGAAAATCCGCTATAAGCGAAATTCCAATATCCAATTTTGATCCGCTGTAAATCTCCCGCATACCTTCATAGTCGCAGATTGTGATTCCTAAAATGAGGGAATGGACTTTTTTACTTTCTTTAAGCAAAGCTTCAAGGGAGAGCAAATTGAATGCGCCCGTTTTTGTTTCTATATAGTACGCAGAGTTTTCAAATGACAGATAAATTATGACAATTGCCATCATGCAGAAAAAATCCATGATCAGATAACGTGAAAAAAGTTGTCTTACAATGTAGCCGGCAAGAAGAATCAAATTGTATACAGTTGCACAAATCAATGCTTGTTTTTTTAATTCTCTTCTGTGAGCGAACAATAATATAAATATAAGCAGAATATAAAAATAAGAACATATATAAATCAAATTATAGAATTTCCATTTGTGATAGCCGGAACTGTCGATTACGAATAATGTTGGAACGGACAGATTTGCAACAGCAAATCCTACGCATATTAAAAAAACAGAATAAGTAATAAGCATTATTTTCGGCGATTTCTTATAGCGAGTACAGAACAAAACTACAGTAAAATGAAAGAAGAAGGCAATTCTGAATAAAAAAGCGATAAAATAGAGAACATTAAGCGTTAAATGTAAATTAACAGGATATGCGGCAAAATTATCAAGGCATTTTACTGAAACAAGATCAAGAATTAGAACAAAAATTTCAGTTAGAACAAGTCTTAAAAAAGAGCGGTTCTTACTTATCGGTAAGTGAGGCTCCAACAAATAAAAAACTAAAAAAGTTCCTAAAAGAATCAGATTAGGAACAACGAAATTGTAACTCCACACTAAACTCCTCCATATTTTGGTAATTTAATTATTTACTGATTTTATGGAATTTACAAGTTTTATTTGTAATTTTTTATATTGCCTATGTACGGAGAAAGTTTTGATGCGCAAAATGTGGCGGTTGTGTTTCGACAGATTTAATGACCAAGCTGTAGAGTCGTAAGAGCAAGAAGTGTATCACCAAATATCCAGTGTATAAATGGCATTTCGACAGACTTAATGAACGCACAAACACTATTTTCTGACAGCGCCTTTATATTATATGTACGAAATTTTAGCGCAAGTTGCACGGATGCGAGGAATGCTTGTTCTGATATATGCTGCTGATGTTTCGGAAAAAAACGCTGGAACTAAAGTCCAGCGCTTTTTTTCGTATCTGCTCTAATTATTTAATAAGAAGACTTGCGTATTCTTTAAGTGCTGGTTCCATGTTGTTTGAAAGAACGGCCTTTGCAAGTTTTTTACCGAGCTGAACGCCTTCCTGGTCGAAAGAGTTGATGTTCCATACAAAGCCCTGGAACATAACTTTGTTTTCAAAGTGAGCAAGAAGTGCACCAACTGTTTTTGGATTAACCTGTTTTCCGTAAATCAAAGATGAAGGGCGGTTTCCAGCAAAGCTCTTGTTTGGATCTGCATCCTTTTTACCGCATGCAAATGCAACAATCTGAGCAACAACGTTAGCGCAGAGTTTTTTCTGGCTTGTAGAATCTTCAATGATAACGTCTTTTCCTGTCTGGTTTTCGCTGAATGCGATGAACTGCAGAGGAGTTACGTCTGTTCCCTGGTGAAGGAGCTGGTAGAATGAGTGCTGACCGTTTGTTCCTGGTTCACCGAAAATTACAGGACCTGTAACATAGTCGATTTTTCCGCCGTCGCGGTTTACGCTCTTACCGTTTGATTCCATGTCAAGCTGCTGAAGATGAGCAGGGAAGCGGCTTAAAGCCTGTGAATATGGAAGAACTGCTGTTGCAGGGTAGCCCTGAACGTTTCTTTCGTAAATTCCGATTAGTGCGTCCATCAATGCAGGATTCTTGCGGATATCCTTGTTTGTTGCAGTTTTGTCTTCTGCTGCAGCACCATCAAGGAAGTCTGCAAATACTTTTGGTCCGAATGCAAGTGAAAGAACTGCTCCGCCAACGCCTGAGCATGAAGAGAAGCGTCCTCCGATATAGTCGTCCATGTAGAATGCCTGCATGTAGTCTGGGTTATGTGCAAGTGGTGAAGTTTCTGAAGTAACTGCAATCATGTGCTTTGAAACATCAAGACCTGCTTTTTTGATGAAGTCTTTTACAAATGATTCGTTTGTAAGTGTTTCAAGTGTTGTTCCTGATTTAGAAACAAGGATGAAGATTGTGTGTGCAAGGTCAAGAGAAGCAACAACTGCTGCTCCGTCATCAGGGTCTACGTTAGAGATGAATTTTGCTTCCATCTTGAATGTGTTGTTTGCTTTTGCCCAGTTTTCAAGTGCAAGGTACATTGCGCGTGGACCAAGGTCTGAACCACCGATACCAATCTGGCAAACCTGAGTATATTTTTCGCCTTTTTCGTTTACGATTTTTCCAGAATGAACTGCATCTGCAAAGTCTGCAATTTTTTTCTGTTCATTGATGTAGAATTCGCGCTTGTTTACACCGTCTGCCATAACATCTTTGCCAAGCTGACCGCGTGTAAGCTGGTGAAGAACCATGCGTTTTTCTCCAGTGTTTACAACTTCGCCATTATAAAGAGCTTCGAATTTTTCAAGAAGCTGGGATTCGTCAGAAAGTTCCTGCAAAGTCTTAAGAATCTGTTCATTTACCTGTTTTGCAGCATAATTATAAGTAAGTCCTTCTGCCATTGGAATTGAATATTCCTGAATGCGTTTTACTGCATTTGCAGAAGAAAGTTCGTCTGCAACCTTTACCATGCCTTTTAATGACATCAACTTTTTCCATGAAGAAAGTGTGTCTGCATTTGACCATGTAGCCATTTAAGAGCCTCTTTGTAAAATGAAGTGGTCTGCATAAAAATACAGATATATAGAATATACATAATAATTGATAGTTTTACAATGAGCGGAAAATAAAATTTTAACGCAGCCGGAAAATCGTGTTTTTAGTCATAAAAATGGTTTTAAAGAAGTAATGTATTGGAGTACCAGGATTTTTTAATATGCATATAGGGCGCCTAAATTAATGACATTGTTCGATTCTATTGTATAATAGAAATATAAAATTTATATGAATTGATCCCTAGAAAATTTTACAGGAGTTTTTGATGATCTCTAAATTTGTATTTGGCGAACCTTTTTGTACTGAATCTGTTGTTTGTTTTCCAGAAGCTGCCGCTGTTTATAAGAATTTGCCTGAAAAATTTCCGTATGGAAGTATAATGGTTTCAAAAGATTTTAAATTCGAATATCAATTAAAAACAAATGATAGAATTTACGGATTAGGTGAAACTTTAGGCGGAATAAACAAGCGTGGAAAAATCTACGAAAGCTGGTGTTCGGATGATCCAGTTCATACGGAAGAAAAAAAATCATTGTACGGCGCACATAATTTTATTGTGATTCATTCTGACGAGGATAAAAAAACTTTCGGTCTTTATTTTGATTATCCTGGAAAACTCATAATTGATGCTGCCTATACAAAAAATGATCTTCTTTCCGTTTGTGCAGATGAGCCGCATATTGATCTTTATTTAATTGAACCAGAAAAGGAAAATGAAAGAAAAATCCTTTCCGTTGTAGAACAGTTCCGCGCAATTATCGGAAAAAGCTACGTTCCTCCGTTGTGGGCTTTTGGTTTTATGCAGAGCCGCTGGGGGTATGGTTCGGAAGATGATCTTTTGCGCGTTTATGAGAATTACAATAAGCTTGGAATTCCGCTTGATGCAATTTTTCTGGATATTGACTATATGGATGAATTCAGGGATTTTTCAATTAACGGAAAGAATTTCAAGGATTTTAGAAAGGCAATTAATGATTTCAGAAAAAAGAATATCCACATTGTTCCTATTATCGACGCAGGAATAAAGGCTGAAACTGAATCCGAAATAGACAAAGAAGGGATTAAAAATGATTTCTTCTGTAAAAAGGCTGACGGAAAGTTTTTTGCTGCCGGTGTATGGCCAGGACTTTCGCATTTTACAGATTTTTTGAATCCGGCTGCGCGTGAATGGTTCGGCTCAAAATATATGCCTTTAATAAATGACGGTATAGACGGTTTCTGGAATGATATGAATGAGCCTGCATTATTCTATTCGGAGGATGGAATAAAATCCGGTTATAAAAAAATAAAAGAGCTTATCGACAATGAAAATCCAAATGTATTTAGCACATGGGAAGTTAAGGATGTCGTACTTGGATTGCAGAACAGCATGGATGATTACAGGAGTTTTTATCATCGTGTACCTGAAAAACTGGCTGGTGCCCTTGCAGAAAAAGACAGCGGGGTAAAAAACGGGCTCGTTCTGGTTCGTCATGATAAGATTCATAATATGTACGGATATAATATGACTCGTGCAGCCAGTGAATACTTTGAAAAACATGTCAAAGAAAAGATTCTTATGATTTCAAGGGCTTCTTATATCGGAATGCACAGGTTCAGCGGAATATGGACGGGAGATAATTCTTCGTGGTGGAGTCATATTCTTCTTTTGCTTCGTCAGCTGCCTTCACTTAATATGTGCGGATTCCTTTACATAGGGTGTGATCTTGGAGGTTTTGGCTGCAATACAAGCCGTGATCTTTTGCTTCGTTATCTAAGCATAGGAATTTTTACTCCACTTATGAGGAATCATTCTGCATTGGGAACTCGTGAACAGGAATGTTATCAGTTTGAAAATCCAGAAGATTTCCGAGGAATCATCTGTCTTCGTTATAGGCTGCTCCCTTATCTGCATGAACTTTTTGGAAAATGTGCAGAAGAGGGAAAAATGTATTTTAAGCCGCTTTCTTTTGATTATCCTGATGATGAAATAGCGCCGAGCATTGAAGATCAGCTTATGATTGGCGATGATATTATGATTGCGCCTGTTTATACTCAGAATGTATCCGGCAGGACGGTCTATCTTCCTGAAGATATGACTATGATAAGCTGCGGGCTTGGTTCCGGTCTTGATTGCGGTGAGCCGGAAAAACAGGAATTAAAGAAGGGTGTTCATTTTGTGGACGTTCCCTTGAATAAGATTGTGTTTTTCATAAAGAAAGGACACAAAATTCCTGTTACAGAGCCGGCTCTGTCAACGGCAGAATTAGATCTTTCTAAAAAAATCTGGTGGTAGTTTTAATTTTGTCTGTTTCGTTCTGCAAGATTTACAAGCCAGCGTTCTTTCTTTAGCCAGAAATATGCTATAAGGCTCTTCGGGATATCGCTGAGTTTTACTATTGCATACATTACATAAGGAGAGAACGTTGTAAGGAATGTTAATGCTGTCATTCCGCCAATAAAAAGGATGTTTCCGACTGTATCGCAGACAGCTCCCATTTTTGTGTCTCCACCAGTTCTGGATATCGAATACTGCGCATTTATAAGGGCCCAGAGCGGAAGATATACTGCTGTGATTATTACAAGGTCTTTCGCTATTCTTTGTGCATCTGGTGTAAGGTTTTTGAACACAAATGGAATCAAAAAGATTGTAAGAATCCCTATGAGCATGAATATCATTCCGAAAATTACAGAGCCGCTTAATATCCAGTTTTTGTATTTGCGGCTTTCTTCTATCCGGTTTGCCCCCAGTTCCTGACCTAATATTACGTTTGTACTTGTAACGATTCCGCTGAAGCATATAAAAAATAGGTTCGCAATTGCAAAACCTGCGGCCATACCAGAAACGACTTCAGCTCCTCCGCGTGTGTTGTAAAGTGCATTAGAAAATGTTTCGGAAAATGCCCAGAAAACTTCTGAATAGAGAATAACCATTGATTTCTTGAAAATATTAAAAAATAGTTGCGGATTTATTTTAAAGATCATTAGAATTGAGCTGCTGAATACCGGTTTTTTTACAAGCATATAAATTATGAACAAAATGAGTTCTACGGCACGGGCAATGCAGGTTGCAATTCCTGCACCGGCAACTTCAAGTTTCGGCGCGCCTAAATTGCCATAAATAAGAATCCAGTTAAAAAATGTGTTTGTAAGGGCAGCAATTGTCGAAATAACTAGAGGAGGCCGTACAATTTCAATTTCCCTTAAAGATGATGCTATGGATTGTGCCAGAACCATGAATACCCAGGAAAGTGCAACGGATTTTGAATATATCTGAGCCTGGTCAAGAATTGCTGCTGCATCACTATTTATGGTGACCATTAGGTTGAATACTCCTCGAGGAGCAATGCAGCAGAAAAGAGCGTAAAGGATTCCAGACAGGCCGGTAGTCAAAAATTTGAATCGCAATGTCTGCTGCATTCCATTTTTGTCATGGGCACCCATGAACTGGCTCATAAAAATGCCGCCGGCTATACAGATTGAGTTTGAAAAAATAAGGAATATGAAATTTATTTGACCGGCAATGTTTACACCGCTCATTTTTATATCACCAAGGCCAGCAACCATAAAGTTGTCTATAAGTGAAACTAAGTTTTGTATAAGAAGCTGAGCCATAACAGGAAGGGCAATTGAAAATGCTCTTTTATAAAATGCTCCTGTCCCCAAATATCTGTTCAGTTGTAAAGTCATGGTACCCCCGGATTTTCAAAATTTAACACAATCTTATGATAAAAACTTGCAAAATTCTGTCAAAAAATAGTACAAAACGATTATATATTTTGAGTACATAAAAATATATGTTAGATGCGGGAGGCTATTACTTCACCCATTTTTACAGGAGTTTCTGTTCCATTTTTTGAATTTTCTGCTATGTCACTTCGAATATTAACCAACTCTTTTTTTATCAGCAGAATTATAGTCGAACCGCCGTACTCAAAAAAACCTTTTTCCGTTCCCCGTACGACATCTCCGCTTTCTTTAAGATTTACGATTCTGCCAACAAGCATTGCTCCAACTTCCATCTGAACTAATTTTCCGAAGGTTGAAGTTTCAATAACAGTGTATTCGCGGCAATTTTCTGAAAATACAGGAAAATTTTCTAGCGCAATAGGGCGTACTGTATGAAGTTTCCCAGGAATGAATATATTTTTGCCTTTCTGACCGCTTTCTGCATAGCAGTATCTGTGATAATTGTCTACGCAAAGTCTGAATACAAGGCATAAACCTCCGTTATATTCTGCAGCCAGTTTTTCGTCCCTTAAAAGAGATGTTGTTGTATAAGAGGTTTGTTTTACAGGAATTACGGTTCCTCCATTTTCTTCGATGTTCCATACAGAAAGAAGGCCATCGCATGGAGCACAAAGACTCCGTGTATTCTGATCAAACTTCCGCTTTCCTTCTTTTATTTTGCGCCTGAAAAATTCGTTGAACGTAGTTATTCCGTCGGTCTGATAGTCAGAAAGATCTATCGCGTTTTTTTTCACAAAAGCGTCTATAAGAAATGCAGAGCAGCGGGAATCCAAAAATGCGCCGCATATCTTTGAAACTGCCCTTGAAGCGAGCAGTTTTAGGATTATTCTTCCGGGAATGGTTCTGTAAAAAAAATCAAGCGATGTCATAGTTTGTTATTTTTTCATCACGATAAATACAAATGCAAGTGCAATTGCCTCAATAAGTCCTATTGATATCATGATCAATATGTTTTTTGTCGTTGGTTTTTTTACCTGTATGTCTGATACAAAAAGGGAGCCTACTATCGCAAGGAAAATAAAATATAGTATTGTAAGATCCGCACTGCAGAAAATATGAATTAAAAGAATAGTCGGAAACACAAGGGCTGAACTTGTGACTGGAAGTCCTGTGTAAGTTTTACGTACACCCGTTTCTGTCTCCTGTCGCTCTTCTTCAAGCACATTGAAATACGCAAGTCTTACCATTGCTGCAAGAGCATAGAGGACAGCAATTATTGTAAGTACGATTTTTATTATCGTTGATTTATCAGCAAGGTGAAGGAAACGAAAGTCTGGAAAAGTCAGATATTCAATGCTGCTTCGGAGCATGGCAATCCCAATACAGGCCGGCAGAATTCCGAATGCGGCAAGATCTGAAAGTGAATCAATTTGAATTCCGAATTTTTTCATCTGTTCAGTTCGGCTTTTTTTAGTGCGAGCAACTTTTCCATCAAATGCATCGCAGAGACCGCAGAGCATAAGGAAAAACATTCCTAGGTACGGATGCCCGATATCATTTAAGCAGAGCATTATACCTGTTGTAGCAGAAATCATTGAGATGTAGGTAAGAATTACTGTGTAGTCATAAAAACCGATCATACTAGATATCCTTTGTTTTTGTTTAATCGAATCATTATGTATCCAAATATTACAGCAAATATGCTGATGATACTACAGGTGTAGAACGAAATTCCACGGCTTAAAATGGCAAGGCTGCACGCAGATTCTTCATTTACAAGCATTATGTAACCGAAATACATTATAAATTCAGAAATACCGACTGCGCCCGGAACAGGAATAAAGTTGGAACCAAGAACTACATAAGTCTGGATTGCAAAGATTTTAAGCCCGTCTGAGAGATTGCCGTGCATTGCGTAATAGCAGAAAACCGTTACAAGAATTTGAGCGGAACGTTGAAGGATGTTCAGAAGGTATGTTTTTACAAGTAGGCGTTTTTTTCCCGCAAGCGTGATTACGCATTCATTGTAGTGTTCAATCATTGTGTCAAGTTTTGTCTGGAATTTTTCTGCCAACGATTTTGCATGAAGTTTTTGTAGCATTGAAATAAAGATATTCCCCATTTTCAGAACTATGCTTTGCTTTTTCAGAAGGATAATAAAGAAAATGGTTAATATTATCATGGCGAAGATTCCTATAAGGATCATGATTTCGCATGGTGTATTGAATTTTAAAAAGATTCCCGGAAAGAAAATAATAGAAACAATTGCAAGCGTGATAAGCGCGATTGTATACATTGTAAGGTTAAGAATTAAAGAGACTGTAACAGCAACAGCTGAAATTCCGTCCTTATGCATAAAATAAGCACTTGCAGGCTGCCCGCCGGTTGCAGACGGGGTAATTGAAGAAAAATAAATGTCGGCAGAAGCATAAAGGAATCCTCGGCGTTTTTTTACAGGATACCCCAAGGTTCGCAAGATCAGAACAAGAGATTTTCCTTCAAAAAAAATAAAGCCAAGCATACAAAGGGCTGCCGGAATCAACCAGACAGGAGATACTTCTTTTATATTTTGCCTCAGTTCTGATATTGAAAGCCCGCTGTTGTAAAAAAGCGCATAAAATGTAAGTACGGACAGACAGAGCGTAAATACAGTCCACAGGATGTTCTTCTTCATTGTCTATCAGTGTAGCATTTTTTTTATGAAAATGTATATATCTTTGATATATTGAATTGATATTAGTCTGTTGTAGTTTCTGAAAAAATGAAACAAAAGGCATAAAAAAGCTGCCGTTCATATTTTATTGAAACAGCAGCCTTTTTTATGTCAGAAATCTAGAATTATTTTACAAATGCTTTTTTCAAGAAGTCAAGGTCAAGTTCCGGATAAAGAACGTGAGCTGAAAGCAATGCGTTTACGCGCTTTTTAGCTTCTTCCTGAACTTTTGGATCAAGGTCGATTTTTCCCTTTGCAGGTTTTCCTTCTTTTGTAAGTCCAGGTTTTGTTCCCTTAAGAACAAAGTCGATGATGTCTGCAACTTCTTTCATGTCTTTTTCGTTCATACCGAGAGTTGTAAGACCTGGAGTACCGATACGGATACCGGATGTCCACCATGCACCGTTCTTGTCGTATGGGAGGGCATTAGCGTTAGCTGTTACACCGCAGGCGAACAAAGCTGCCTCTGCCTGTTTTCCTGTAAGACCATAGCCTGTAACGTCTACCAGCATAAGGTGGTTGTCTGTTCCGCCTGTCTGGAGCGGCATTCCGTGTGACTTACATCCTTCTGCCAAAGCTGCAGCGTTCTTAACAACCTGCTGAGCCCAAGCCTGGTAAGCAGGAGTACGTGCTTCCTTGAAAGCAATTGCTTTTGCAGCCATTACGTGTCCAAGAGGACCACCTAAGACCATAGGGCATCCTTTGTTTACGTAGTCAGCAAATTCTTTTTTACAAAGAATCATGGCACCGCGTGGACCACGGAGTGTCTTATGTGTTGTAGTTGTTACGATATCAGCCCATTTAACCGGGTCATAGTCGCCTGTAAATACTTTACCTGCAACAAGACCTGCAAAGTGTGCCATATCTACCATCAATACTGCTCCGCATTTGTCAGCAATTTCGCGGAAGCGCTTGAAGTTGATTTTACGTGGGTAAGCAGAGAAACCTGTCAAAAGAATGAGAGGTTTTACTTCCATTGCCTGTTTTTCGATTGCATCGTAGTCAAGAAGACCTGTTTCGCGGTCAACACCGTATGGGTGTGATTCGAACATGCGGGCAGAAACGTTCATTTTGTAACCGTGTGTAAGGTGTCCGCCGCAAGAATAGTCAAGACCCATGAGCTTCTGGTTACCGAACTTTTTGCGGAGTGCATCAAACTGTTCGTCTGAAAGGTCGTTTAAAGATTTTACGCCAAGTTCTTCAAGAGTTGGAGTTTCTACTTTTGCAGAAAGGATTGCCCAATAAGCAACCAGGTTTGTGTCAGCACCTGAGTGTGGCTGAACATATGCATAGTCTGCACCAAAAAGGGCTTCTGCTTCGCGTGCAGCAGTGTTTTCAACTGCATCGATGTTTACACATCCACCGTAATAGCGGTGTTCTGGATAACCTTCAGCATATTTATCTGTAAGAAGGTTTCCCATTGCAGCCTGAACATTCAAAGAACAGTAGTTTTCTGAAGCAACAAGCTTAAGGTGGCTGCGCTGATTTTCAATTTCGTTTACGATGCTGGCTGCAATATCCGGTCCGACAGCAGCTACCTGCTGAAGATTTGCAACATAAGCACACATTGCAGCAGTTGGTTTACCGCCACAAGATGCAAGGTATTCTTCCAATGGTGTTGACATGGTATCTCCTAAAGTATAAAAAAGATTTCATAATTTTACTTATTTGTGGTCTTTTGTTCAATACGACAGATTTTTAATTTTTGTCAGAACTTTTTTTTGTTGACTTTGCGTACTGGTTTTTCTTCTGCAATGCTTACGCGCACCTTTCTTCCTGCAAGGTCTTTTCCGTTTAGTCCGCGTATTGCATTGAACGCCGCATCATCATCCGGCATCTGAACAAATCCAAACCCTTTAGATGTAGAAGTAACTTTGTCTTTGATTATTTCTGCAGAAATGACTTCTCCGTATTCTCCAAAAGATTTAGAAAGGTCTTCTTCTGTTGTGGAAAAACTTAAGTTCCCGATATAAATTCTTTTCATGTGCTTATTATATAGAAAAAAAGTTTTTTGGGAATCTGGAAAATGATTTTTCTTTAGATTTGAAATCTGTGTTATAATAGAATTATGGGTATTGATTGGAATTCTTATAAACAGTTTGTTTCACCCTCATGTAACCGCCGCGATTTTATTGTGGATTATCTTGGTGTACGCGGTGTAAAGGCTGTAGTTCTTCCGATTGACGGGCATGAGCATATCTATGTGAAATTTTCAAAGAATTCCTATAATCCTGCCTTTAAAATAAAGACTGTGATTGCACATTATGACCGATATGAAGGGAGTCCCGGAGCTAATGATAACAGTTCTTCTGTGTTTGCACTTATGGACTGGGCTGTAAAGCTTTCTGCTCCGGGGGTTGTTCATAATGTAAGGCTGATTTTTACAGACGGTGAAGAAATTGGAAGCGGTAATAATGGAAAGGGTGGCATTTCTGATCAGGGTGCGTTCGGACTTGCAACTGTTTTCAAGCGTCTTGGAATCACAGATGATGATGTATTTGTTTTTGACTGCGTAGGTCGTGGCACAGTGCCAGTAATAAGCCGTACAGTTCTTCCTAAAAAGATAAACGCTGAATTTAAGCAGAGGTTCATTGATCTGAGGGATCGTACTGAAAATCTTCTGAGGATAGCCAGTGGCGGAAATTTTGTAACTCTTCCTGTTTCTTACAGCGATAATGCTGGGTTTATTGCTTGCGGAATTCCTGCAGTGGCAATAACCATGCTCCCTGTTGATGAAGCAAGCCGCTTTATGTACGATTTGGTGCGTGTTCCGGTGCTGGAAAATTACGTTACAAACCAGAAAATTCCAGAATATTTTGACCGCCGCCAGCTGGACGGTATGATTCCAAAAACCTGGAAGCTGTTTCATACGAAGGGCGACAATATTGAATCTCTTACTTCAGAGAGTTTTGTCCTTATGGAAAGGATTCTTTTTTCACTTGCTTCTATGAGGACATATTCAGGTACATAAACGTTTAAAAAGTAGCAGAATAAAACGGACAAACTGTTTTGATTTTAGACTGTTTTCTGTGCATTATGTCTGTACACGTTATTGTCATCAAACAGTATAAAAAGTTCGAATCTCATATTTTTTTGTTGCCATTTCTGAATCTAGAAAAAATCTTTTTTAATCTGCCTCTGAAAAGAAGTTGTGTAGGTGCGGCGGATCATACGAAAAAATGTATGAAATTGGTGACGCACTGGATTTGTTTTTCAGAAGCGGGCCTCAAAGAGAAACTTATGATTTCTTATAGCTATGAATATACGTTCTTTTGCCGAAAGAAAAACTCTAGTGGGGCAAATTTGATAAAAATAAGTTATATTGATTTATGCATATGGAGAGTGTTTTTTTATTAAGACGCCCGGGCATAAAGAGAGGTGCTTCCTGAAACATTTATTTATGCAAGCAATGTAAATGGTTTCGGAAGAACAACGGAATATAGTGAAAGAGTATTACGTTGTTCTTTTTGCATTCTTTTTGAGCTTTGCATTTGCATGAATGCCGATTTTTATTTATTCCCATCCAAACGTTGCCGGCGGTTTGTTTGTTGCGTCAAAATAAACGGTATCGACAAACTCAAGGGAAGCAATCTGTTTAAGAATGGAATCCATTACTTCAGAATCAATCCATGCAAAACGCGCCGTCATAACGTCTTCCGAGCAAACAGGACGCAGTACAAAACTTGCATGATTTTTACAGCTTGCATACGGCAGATCAATTGTTAGGTGCTGGAAAATTTTATTGTACCAGCCGGTTTTATGTAGTTCGGTAAGAACAATGTTGTCAACTTCTCGCAGCTGGTCAAGGCGCTGTCTGTCACAGTAGCCTTCCTGAAGTTTTAAATCAGCATCTTTTATTCCAGGTTTCTGATAGAGCTTAATCAATGTGCGGTTCAAGTATTTTGCGCTGTTTGTAATTGCACTTGAAGCAGCCTCCACCTTTTCACGTTTTCCCGGAACATGGAAGAATCCTTCGCTGTCAGAAGTCTCTTCTTTAAAAGAAAGTACTGCCGGGAATCTGTATGTCCTGAAGTCACCCTGTACGCCTACAGAACGAACAGGAAGAACGCTTCTTATCATGGTTTTAGAACATTTTTCGCAGAATTGGTCAATTTTTACTTCTTCAAGTTCTTTTTTCGCTGCCCTAAATTCTTCTTCATCCTTGTCTGTCCAGCTTTTTCCGTCGTTACAAAGTACATTGATAGAAAGTCCTGGGCCAGGGAAAGGATGGCGCATTACAAGTTCATCGCTTAATCCCAGTTTCTTACCGATTGCACGGACTTCATCTTTGTAAAGGTCACGGATTGGTTCAATAATAAGGCCTTTTGCAATAAGCTCCTGAATTCCCTGTACGCGGTTATGGTGCGTTTTAATTGTATTTGAATTTTTTGTTCCACCAGATTCAATAATATCTGGATAAAGTGTTCCCTGAGCAAGAAGCCACTGACTTTCATCAAGATGCTGCTTTGCAACAACTTCATTTCTTACCGTTATAAAGTTTTCTCCAACAGCCATTCGTTTTTTTTGAGGATCTGTAAGTCCGCTGATTGCTTTAAGAAATGATTCGGAAGCATCTTCAACAATAAAATTGTTAAAACCGAATTTTCTGTATGCTTCTGCAACATTTGCACTTTCGTTTTTGCGCATAAATCCGTTATCAATATGGAGACCCAAAACCCGGTCCTGACCAAGAGCCTTGTTTAAAAGCGCAAATGTAATTGTAGAGTCTACGCCACCGCTAAGGAAAAGAAGAACGTTGCGTCCGGCGGCATCTTTTTTAATTCCTTCAAGTATTACGTTGAGAACCGTGTCCTGATCCCAGTTTTTTTCCATGCCGCAGAAATTTGCAAAATTTTCAAAAATTTGGTTTCCGCAAGGAGTATCCTTTACTTCACAGTGGCACTGAAGTGAAAAGCGTTTTTTTGCAAGATTCTGCGTTGCCGCAAAAGGACAGTCTTTTGTGCTTCCTACAACTTCGAAGCCCTCTCCAAGAGCAAGAACTCCGTCCTGATGGCTCATCCATACCTGCTGTTTTGGTTCAATTCCTTCAAAAAGGGGACATTTTACGTCTGGATTCAGGTTTAATTCTGCAAATCCAAATTCGCCTGTTTCTGCCTTGCCGACTTTTCCGTTATATCCAAGCTGAACAATGTAATGTCCATAGCACAGACCAAGAATCGGAATGTCAAGGTTCAGAATTTCTGAATTGAATTCAGGAACTTTTTCGTCATAAACGGAACTTGGTCCACCAGAAAAAACAATTCCGCGGCAGTTTTCAAAAACTGAAAGGTCTGTAGATGGAAGGGCAATTTCTGAATAGTAACCGAGCATACGGAATCTTTTTGCAATAAGATGAGCATACTGGCTCCCGAAATCCAAAACAACAATTTTTGAGCGTGACATACAAAATCCTGCGCCGTGTTGCGGCTGTCAAAAATAAGATAATATTAATGCATTGTATCAGATAAGACGAATTGTGTGAATTATGAATTTATAGTGCATGATGATTTTTTTATGAGCGTAATTTATCTTTTACTTCAGACCAGATTGAGCAGCTGCCTTTCTGGTGTTCCTTTGAATAATACAGGGCTTTGTCTGCATTTTCCAGAACTTCGTTCAGTTCATTGGCATTTTCTATATCAAGGTTCGTGCTTATGCCCATACTGAATCCTAAAAGTCGTTTAGTTGGAATTTCCAGTGCATTCACTCCCAGTTTTTCCTTTATTGCAGAGATAAAATGGTTTTCTTTTCTTAAGCCCTCGATAAGCCGCTCGTAAACTTTTACCGCTTCATTTTTATCTGTATCTACCATTACAATTACAAATTCATCTCCGCCAAATCTTGTAATAAAGTCAGATTGGCGGCAAACTTTTTTAAGAAGTTTTGCGAAGGACATTATAAGGATGTCCCCGACATTATGCCCGAATGTATCGTTGTAGAATTTAAAGTTGTCAAGGTCAATAAATGCAATCGCAATCTGAATTGTAGTCTTTTTGCGGATTTCATAGCGGCGTATGCGTTCACCTTCTGCTGTTATGTATTGCTGAAGCGCATGCCTGTTGTTCAGGAGGGAAAGTGTATCTGTTGTAGAAAGGAACAGAAGGTTTTCTTCTTGTTTATAAATTACAATTTGAGCTTGAACGGATGAAAGTGCTATGTTAAGAGTAGTTAAATCTTCTGTACTAAGCGTATTCTGCAATGACGGAATGATTGCGACTGCAATTTTGATATCAGCCTGCGAAATGTTTCCGAAGAAAAGATTATGCTGTTCTTTGTAGATAAATTGTTCATTCTCGTTGTTTTTCGAATTTGAAAATAAACTTTCCCATTCTTCCGGGGCTAAATCTTTTTCTGCTGAACGATGCCGTGCATATATTGTATGGTATTTTCCGTTGTTGCATTCACCGATCATTACAGAATTCGCAAAAGTGTATTCATATATATTCTGAACTGCATTTTCGATAAATTCCAAATATGAATTTGATTTTTGATTGTGAGATTTAATTTTATTAAGGAACTGATAGTCGTGAATCCTTTTGTGAAGTTGTGTAAGAAGAACTTCTTTCTCTGCCTTTTCATTAAGGAATGCAAGATCGATTTTAAGTTCATCCAGTTTTTCAATACCTTCAAGATAGTCTTTTGTTGTTATTGATCTTTTATTTTTTGTGTAATAGACAAATTTTTTTTCCTTCGCGAGTGTAAATCCTTTTTTTAGGTATTTTTTTGCAAGTTCCGGTTGACCAAGACGCTCCATAAGAACTGCATATTCATAGCATACAAAGCAAATCTTGTGACTCTGGGCACTCTTTATTTTCTTGAAGAGATTGATGCAGTTTTTCAGTTCGCCTTCTGATTTTTCAAAATGTCTGTCTGTTGCATGAAGTGCAGCCTTTACAAAGAAAAGCAGCGGTTTGTCTTCCATCGTGATGTTTGCATAATCGGCTTCAATTTGGGCAAAATTGATTTTTGCATGAATCAGTTCATTGCGGTCAAGATCAATTATTGTCATAAAAAGCAGAATATCGCTTGCAGATGGTAAAAAGGAGTTGTTTGTCTGTTCGTCAAGGTTAAACAGATATAAAAAATGCAGAAGTTTGGAAAGAATTTCATAGGCAATATCGTAGTGACGTGAAAAGAACAGTGCATATCCTATGTTCTTAAGACAGTCGATGATTCTTGAATAATCGTTCAACTGGTAGACATTTTTGATTATTCCGTTTACCTGATTGTAGGCATCTTTGTACAATGCATGGCACAATGATTCGTAAGAAATGCCGTTCCTAATATTGATTAGAGGAATCAGTTCTCCTATCTCAGTACGGATTGCATTGCATTTGTTGTACCACTTCATTGCATCTTCGCCTTCTCCGTAGTGGGAACTCATAATGCCCTTCCAATGACATGCAGTTGAAAAAAGATGTTTGTTGCCGTTTTTTGCCGCAATTGCCATACATGTATCGATTATGTCTTCTATAAGCGGTCGTGATTCCTGATTATTTATAAGATTCCATGGAACTGTAAGACCGGTCGCAATGTAGTTGTTTATAAAACCTAGACTATCAAGGCGTTCAAGAGCTTCCAGATATTTTTCTTTTGCAATTTCTGGATCAGAGCGTTTTACAAATTGGAATTCCAGCATCGCGAGTAGAGCGTAATAAGCGGAATCCTTTCTGTTTTCCAGCCGCTGTCTGACCTGCAGTGCATATTTTTTTGCAAGATCATTGGATTTTTTTTCATAGAAAATTCTAGACAGATAGAACAATGCCGCTGTCGTAAGGTCATCGTCATTTTGTGATTCTATAATATCATTAAGATATAGGATTGCTTCGTCCGGCATTTCACAGTTAAAGAAGTCCAATGCAAGTTCAAAATAAAGAATCCTCTTTTGATAAGAGGAGAAAGAAAAATTCTGAAGGTTTTTCTTTATCCAGATGATTATAATCTTCAGCTGAGCATAGGACATGAATATTCTGTTGTTATGGATTATACTGAAGAGATGTGAAAAGTTATTGAACAGTTCTTCGGCGATTTTTTGTGATCCATAAAAATGGTGTTCGTAGTCAAGCAGCGGATTCATCAATTCCTTTGCTTTTTTTGCAAACGTATTTTTCAGGAATAGAAAATTAGGCTTTGTTGAGTGTTCTTCCATAAAATCAAGAACGGCTTCCGAAGTATTCGTTATTTCTGCGTCAAAGCAGAATATAAGCCTGCCTGTAAAAAACTCGGACTCAAGCTTATTCATGATCTGTATGGTGTCGCTGAATATATTCTGTGAGTTCAAAAAGATAAAGTTCTTTTTGTTGTAAATTTTGAAAAGTTCTGTGATTGTATGCACAAATTGGTTTATCTCATAAACCTGCTCATTCGGGATAGGAATGTCATAACGTTCAACTGCAAGACCTGTACGGAAATAAGTTGAAAATGATTCTGTCTGTACTGAATATGAAAACTGTTTAAGCAGGTTTTCATCAGGACCTTCGTCTTTTATAAGTCTTAAAAAAGGCTTATATGGTGAAAAATCATCTGCCAGGTCTATGACTGTGTAGTCGGATTTATTATTCTCTACAAATTTAGTAGAAACCTCTTTATTCAAGATAAGATAACAAATCTTTTCTTTGCATGAGTTGAGAAAATTATTTACGATGCTGATTTGATCGAATGATTCCACCTTCATTTATATTACACTCTATTAAAATTGATTGCAAGAATTATTCATGATCTAAATACTTCTGACAAAGTCGGTGTAAAATATTACAAGAATGAATGACATTCCAATTCCTGCATTGAATATCACTCGTTCTGTGGTAGAAACAAAGGTGTTTTTCAGAGGTTACATTTTTGTAAAAAATCTGTTTATCTGTTCTTTTTTGCAGAGCAGGCAGCCTTTACAAATTCCCGGAAAAGAGGACCGGCTTTGTTAGGGCGGCTCTTAAATTCTGGATGGAACTGAACCCCTACCATCCAAGGATGCTCTGGAACTTCTACGATTTCTACTAGGTCGCGTTCCGGGTTTACGCCGGCAATGACGAGTCCTGCGTTTTTGTAGTCCTCACGGTACTTGTTGTTAAATTCATAGCGGTGGCGGTGCCGTTCCCATACAGTAGAAGAGCCGTATGCTTCAAGGGTCTTTGTACCTTCTGCAACTGTACATTCAAATTTACCAAGGCGGAGTGTGCCACCAAGAATTTTACCGTTCTGATCTGGCATAAGGTCAATTACCGGATGAGTTGTGCTCTTATCCATTTCTGTAGAGTTTGCATCTTCAAAACCCAGCACATTACGTGCATATTCGATGCAGACAATTTGCATTCCAAGGCAGATGCCAAAATACGGAACTTTGTGGGTGCGGCAGTATTTAGCAGTATTAATCATACCTTCAATTCCGCGGTCACCGAATCCGCCTGGAACAATTACGGCATCTGCGTCCTTTAGGCGGTTTTCTGTCGCTGCATCGTCAGTAAGTTCTTCTGAAGAAACCCAGTCGATATCGATGGAAGCAAGGTTTTCAATTCCGCCGTGGATAAGCGATTCTACAACAGAAAGGTATGCGTCGTGCAGCGCAACATATTTTCCTACAAGCGCAATTTTTACGCTCTGAGTAGGGTTGTTGAATTTATCAACCATTTCTTTCCAGTTGGAAAGATCTGCAGGTCCTTTTTTGATTCCAAGGGCATCGCATACAGCCTTGCCGATTCCTTCTTTTTCAAGCTGGAGCGGAACTTCATAGATTGAGCGTGCGTTAAGGTTCTGGATGATGTGATCCGGCTCAACGTTACAGAAGTTTGCAAGGCGTTCCCTTGTAGCCTGGTCAATTTCGTGTTCTGTGCGGAGCATGATGATGTTAGGCTTGATTCCGAGTTCCTGAAGTTCCTTTACGGAATGCTGTGTCGGTTTTGTTTTAAGTTCGTTTGCAGTACCGATATAAGGAACAAGGGTAAGGTGAATGTAGCAGCAGTTTTCTTCGCCGACCTCGTATTTAATCTGGCGGATTGCCTCTACGAATGGAAGTGATTCAATATCACCGATTGTACCGCCGATTTCTGTAATGATGACGTCAGCCTTTGTTTCTTTTGTAGAAAGAAGCATGCGGCGCTTGATTTCTTCTGTAATATTAGGAATTACCTGAACTGTTCCGCCGTGGAATGCCCCTTCGCGTTCCATGTTCAATACCGTAAGGTATACGCGTCCAGCAGTTGTGTTTGAAGACTGAGACAAAGATGTATCTGTAAAGCGTTCGTAATGACCCAGATCAAGGTCTGTTTCAGCTCCGTCATCAGTTACAAATACTTCTCCGTGCTGAATAGGGTTCATTGTACCCGGGTCAATGTTAAGATATGGATCAAACTTCTGGTTTACAACGCTAAGTCCAAGATTCTTTAAAATAAGACCGATGGAAGCCGCTGCAATTCCTTTTCCAAGACCAGATACAACACCACCTGTTACAAAAATATACTTCGTCATCAGAAATTCCTTAAATTTGAAAACAATATATCCTAGAAATATAACAGAATGCTTGCATTTCGTCCACTACAGGCTGGCAATCCCGGTTAAAATCGATTTTTAAATAATTTACCGGACAAAAATTTCTCTGTCAAAAAAGATTTTTTAATCTTTCTCTGTTGTGTGCATGCAATTGTTTCTTTGAATTATATATTTGCCGGCTATATCGGTACTTAAAACGATTTTTTGTATGAGCCTGCAATTGATTTTCCGGGTACTCGATTTTTATCAGTCAAAAATTTTTCTGAATCTTACCAGTTTTGACATTGCAATGGATGCGGCTTTTGTGTTCTTTTTTAGAAGAAGAGAAAAGTCCAGCGCCGGAATTTTTATTAACATACAGTCTGTAATGGCGGTTGCAGAACCGGTTCTGTCTGTGTTCAGAAGAAATTCGTATTCACCGCAGAAACTGCCTTTTTCAAAAAGAATTTTTTTGTCGTTCCGGTATTCGCAGACAATTCCTGAAACAATGTAAAATACGTAATCAGAATAATCATCTTTTTTGAATATTTCCTGGCCAGCATGGTATTTTACAAGGTTGTCGCGCGTCATAAGAGAAAATGGAGTAACAAACAGAATTTTTCTTAAAAGGTCGTAAAAGGAATCAGGCTGTTCTCTCGGAAGAAAATAAAGCTCGCTTAAAAGCAGCGAATAAAAGAACTGAAGCGCATAAAGCATCTGTGCAAAATACATGAAAAGCACAAAGTAAACGTAAACTTCAAATAGAAGGATTATGATTTTACCGAAAAATCCGTAAATCGTGTTGTAGTTTGCTCTGTTCATAAAAAGAGAAATTATGAAGATGAATCCGTAGAAAAGTCCGGTTGTCAAAAGTCCGCAGAAGAGACAGTGGCGTTTTTTTGGATTTGAACCAGATGCAAATTTATAGGCGCATACGGTAAATGTCAGGATGATTGTAAAAAGAGTCCAGTTTACAAGCTTGTTGGAAAAGGAACTGAAAATCAGCGGAAAAAGTTCCGTAATTTTAGAAAAAAACGGAAGTGTAAAAATCTGGCGCATTATGAACGCTGCAAAAAAAACTGTTGCACAGGTAATTACAGCAAGGAGTTCTCCTGCAAATGTTAAAATCTGGTTCAGAACAGGACGTGGTGGTGCTTCGGTATGAAAAATCTGGCCAAGCCCTTTTATGACGGAGAGAAAAAGTTTCCTTGCCATCCAGACTATAAAGAGTACAAGAAAAAGGTTGCCCCAGGAGATGATGAATCTGTCCGGCAGTTTTGCAATTATTTTATGTACGTCTATATAGTTAGTTAAAAGCGAAAGAATGTGATCAAAACCTTCCAATACGGCCGGCGAAATATGCAGGACCTTTACAAAAACTGTAAGTATGATTACAAGAATCGGGATGAATGAAAAAATAAAGTTAAATGCGCATGCTGAAGCGCAGGCATCAAGATTGTTTTTAAAGTAGAATGCCGTAGTAAGGTAAAAAGTCTGTAAGATTCTTGTGAAAAAAGATTTTATTGATTTCATTCAGTAATATATATAATACAGCACTTGATTATGAAATCAAGTGCTGTATTAACTTTTACAAAGCAAAATTCGTTGAGATCTCCGGATTGGAAATCTGATAACTTTGTGACGTTTTGGCGAATGCAAAAACTCGTTAAAGCTGGTGGACTAAAAGTCCGCCAACTTTGGTGCTCTTGGATATGGGATTACATCACGGATGTTTTCCATACCTGTTACGTAACGGATAAGGCGTTCAAATCCGAGACCGAATCCTGAGTGTGGAACAGTACCGAATCTGCGGAGGTCGAGGTACCAGTTGTAGATTGATTTATCCATTCCGCGGCGTTCGATTTCTGCGCAGAGTTTGTCGTAGTCTTCTTCGCGTTCAGAACCACCGATAAGTTCGCCGATTCCAGGAACCAAAACATCAACTGCTTTTACAGTCTTTCCGTCGTCGTTCTGTTTCATATAGAAAGATTTGATTTCTTTTGGATAGTTGAAAACCATTACTGGGCAGCCGAAAATCTTTTCTGTAAGATATCGTTCGTGTTCTGTTGCAATGTCACAGCCCCAGTACGGCTTGAATTCAAACTTAGCACCGTTTTCTGCTGCTTCTTCGAGTTTTGCAATTGCATCTGTATATGAAATACGAACAAATTTAGCATTAGCAACTTTTGTAAGGCTTTCGATAAGGCCTGGCTGGATTCTCTTATCAAAGAATTCAAGGTCAGCGCGGCACTTTGTCAAAGCCCAGTTCAAAAGGTATTTTACAAAGTCTTCCTGGATGTCCATGTCGTCATCAAGATCAAAGAATGCCATTTCTGGTTCAATCATCCAGAATTCTGCAAGGTGACGAGGAGTATTTGAGTTTTCTGCGCGGAAAGTTGGTCCAAAGGTATAAACACGGCTCAAAGCTGTTGCCATTGTTTCTGCTTCAAGCTGGCCAGAAACAGTAAGCGAAGCTTTCTTTCCAAAGAAGTCCTTTGAGTAGTCAACGATTTTGTGTGCGTCTTCGATTTTCATTCCGCCTGCACCGGCTTTAACACCCATTTCTGCGATTTTTTCCATAGAAAGGGTAGTTACCTGGAACATTTCTCCTGCGCCCTCACAGTCAGAGCATGTGATTTCCGGGGCATTGATATACTGAAAGCCTCTTTCCTGGAAGAATGAGTGTACAGCGTATGCCATCTGGTTACGAACGCGGTAAACTGCACCGAATGTATTTGTGCGAGCGCGGAGATGAGCGTTTGTTCTGAGGTATTCCATTGACATCTTGTTTTTCTGCAATGGGTATTCATCAGGATTACAGGCACCGAGCATCTTAAGGTTTTCAAGAGTAACTTCTACAGCCTGGCCAGAAGCAGGGCTTTCGATTAAAATACCTTCTGCGCGTACAGAAGCACCTGTATTCAATTTTTTGAGTTCTTCTTCTATATTATTTACATTTGCATTATTTGAAGGAGCGTTGCGGTCAAATGTGAGCTGGATGTTTGCAAAACAGCTTCCGTCATTTACCTGAATAAATACTAAGTTTTTTGAGTCGCGAACTGTGCGTACCCAACCGCAGACAGTAACTTTCTGTCCTTCTGGTTTTGTTGAAAGTAATTGTGAAATTAATGTTGGAACCATAAGGTTCACCTCC
>JAFOSK010000041.1 GCA_017392945.1 Treponema sp. | reverse complement strand
GAATACAACATGAAGACGATCGTTTACACGGCGGTCATTGTTGATTCTTTCTGCAACAGTTGTAATAAGTTTAATGATGCTCTTAGAACGACGGTAACCAGAAGCAGACTTGGCACCAAAGATGTAAGTCTTTTTAGCCGGCTTATAACTTGGATCTTCAAGCATCTTGTTGTAAACATACATTACGTGAAGAATGTTCATCAACTGACGCTTGTATTCATGAAGACGCTTAACCTGAACATCAAAGATTGATTCAGGATCAATCATTTCGTTCTGAGTATGCTTCAAGTATTCAGCAAGACGACGCTTGTTATTTTCCTTGATAGAAATAAGTTCCTTGAGATCCTTATCTGAATCAAATTTTTCAAGTCCTTTAAGCAATGTAAGGTCTTTTTCCCAACCGTGACCAATGCGGTCTGTGATGAACTTAGAAAGTTCTGGGTTAGCAGAAAGAAGCCAGCGGCGCTGTGTAATACCGTTTGTCTTGTTGTTGAACTTAGATGGATACAATTCGTACCAGTCATGAAGTTCTTTTTCTTTAAGAAGACGTGTATGGAGCTCTGCAACACCGTTTACGCTGAAACCTGCGTGGATTGCAAGCCAAGCCATGTAAACCTTACCATTGTTGATGATAGACATACGGCTCTGCTTTCCATAATCGTTTGGATATTTTTCGCGGAGTTCGATCATAAAGCGGCGGTTGATTTCTTCTACGATCTGATAGATACGAGGGAGCAATCCCTGGAAGATTTCAATAGGCCATTTTTCCAATGCTTCTGCAAGGATAGTGTGGTTTGTATATGCAAATGTCTTTGTCACTACATTCCATGCTTCATCCCAACCGAGATTGTATTCATCCATAAGGATGCGCATAAGTTCAGGAATAGCTACTACCGGGTGAGTATCGTTCAACTGGATTACGTGAAGATCAGCGAATTTACTGAAATCTGTTCCGTGATCAGCAACGTAGTGGCGAACCAAATCCTGCAAAGAAGCAGAAGAGAAGAAATACTGCTGCTTAAGGCGGAGTGCCTTTCCAGAAGGACCCGAATCATTTGGATAAAGAACAGCAGATACATTTTCTGCGCTGTTCTGGCGTTCAACAGCACGGTTGTATTCCATGTTGTTAAAAAGCTGAAGGTCAAATCCGTTTGGACTTGAAGCCTGCCACAAGCGCAATGTGTTTACTGTACCTGTACCGAAACCAACGATAGGCATATCGTAAGGAGTTGCAGTAACTTCTTCTGCGTTTTCAATATAGTAGCGGTCACGTCCGTCAGGAGTTTTACCATAAGCGATGTTTCCACCGAATTTTACTGTAACAGCAAGATCAGAACGTTTGATTTCCCATGGATCACGGTGAGCAAGCCAGTTATCAGGATATTCTACCTGGTAACCGTTTTCAATCTTCTGTTCAAACATACCGTAGCGGTAGCGGATACCATATCCGTGTCCCGGATAGTCAAGAGTAGCAAGAGAGTCAAGGAAGCAGGCAGCAAGGCGTCCAAGACCACCGTTACCAAGACCTGCATCTGGTTCCTGATCTTCAATCTTATTGAAGTCAAGTTTCATATCTTTAAGAACAGCTTTTACCTGATCAGCGATTTCTGCATTGATAAGGTTGTTGCTCAAAGCACGTCCCATAAGGAATTCTGCAGACAAGTAATAAAGCTGCTTTGTTGGTTTCTTTTCATATTCATGGCGTGTAGCCATCCAGTTTTCCATAATAACTTCAAGTGCAGAAGCTGAAACTGCATCAAAAAGATCATGCTCATTTGCCTGTGAAATATCTTTACCGTATTGTCTCTTAAGTCGACCTTCAAGATTTTCCTTAAATTTTGCGGCATCAAATTTCATTTAAAATAACCTCCACGGTTTTTTTGATAGAAAAGCGTACAAAATATTTGAAGATTTTGCAATCATTTCTATACAATCATTTAAACTTTTTATCTATTTACTCATCAAAATGATGAAACTTCCTGATGGAATTACATATCTTTTCTGTTCTGCAAGCAACTCTTCTTTTCCAGCCTCTGCAATGCACAGTTCGCCTGCAACAGAAGTATCAACAACCATATACCAGCTCTTTCCTCTTGGCGGATTCGGCAGGGTTATAGTCATATCGTATATATCCATATTTGCAGCAACGTAAAAATCATTATCCGGCTGACCGTTTTCAAGAGGTGCACACGCACCCACAAGACGGAAGGCAAGGAATCTTCCAAGTGCTGACCAATCAGGATTCTTACTGTCGCTGTCGTACCATTCTATCTCTGCCTTTTGAGCCGAGAAGAAATCCTTTCTGCGGAAAACCGGATGTTCCTTTCTGAGACGGATAATTTCCTTTGTAAAATAAAAAACTTCCTGATTCTTGTCCAAGCAACGCCAGTTTATCCATGAAAGTTCATTATCCTGACAATAAGCATTATTATTTCCCATCTGGGTACGGCGGAATTCATCTCCCGCAGTAATCATTGGAACACCCTGAGAAATCATAAGACAAAGCATAAAATTCTTTATCTTTTTTACACGTAAATTTTCTATTCGAGGATTAAGTGTCACTCCTTCAAATCCGTGATTATAGCAGTTGTTATCATCAGTTCCGTCGCGGTTATCTTCGCCGTTTTCATCATTATGCTTGCCGTTGTAACTTACAAGATCGTTCATTGTAAAACCATCATGACAAGTTACAAAGTTGATCGAAGCCCAAGGTTTTCTACCACTGTGATTAAATGTATCGGAACTTCCGGCTATGCGTGTAGCAGCAGCCGTTGCAACTCCTTCATCTCCACGGACAAAACGCCTTATATCATTGCGGAAGCGGTCATTCCATTCACTCCATCTTCCCCCAGGAAATCCACCCACAAGATAGCCGCCACCACAATCCCATGGCTCTGCAATAATCTTCGTCTTATTAAGAATAGGATCTTCTGCAATAGCATTTGTAAGGAACGGGAATCCCTGCATATACGAAAGCTGGTCGCGGCAAAGAGCGGCGGCAAGGTCAAAACGGAAACCGTCCACATGCATTTCGCTTACCCAATAACGCAGGCTGTCCAATATAAATCGCGTCGTTACAGGATGGGCAGCATTCAATGTGTTTCCACAGCCTGAAAAATTATGATAATACTGTTTTTCACCTTCCAAAAGCATGTAATAAGTAGAGTTTTCAAATCCACGGAAAGAGAATGTATAACCGTGTTCGTTACCTTCAGCAGTGTGATTATATACAACATCAAGAATCACTTCGATTCCAGCTTTGTGAAGCTGACGTACCATTTCCTTGAATTCACGTACGCTTCCGCCCGGTGTCTGATCATACGAATATGAAGTCTTTGGCGCAAAAAATCCGATTGTACTGTAACCCCAATAATTCTTGAGACATTCGCCTGTTCTTGGATTTATATTTCCGTTTTCGTTTTCATCAAATTCAAAAACCGGTAGAAATTCTACAGAAGTAATTCCAAGTTCCTTAAGATAAGGAATCTTTTCCATAAATCCTTTATAGGTTCCCGGAAATTCAACTCCCGAAGTTGGAGAAGCCGTAAATCCCTTAAGATGAGTTTCGTAAATAACAGCCTTATCAATAGGAATATTCAAAGGCTTGTCACCCTGCCAGTCAAAATCGATGTCTTCAATTACTACGCACTTTGGAAAATTGGAAAGATCAGAAAGTTTTCCATTTTCGATTCCTGCAAGACCAAGTTCACGCTGTCTGTTATATGACTGAAAAACAGAGCCCGGAGTAAGAGCCTTTGCATAAGGATCAAGAAGATACTTATTAAAATTAAAACGGTTTCCTGCAGGCGGATTATAAGGACCGTCAACACGATAAAGATAAAGAGTTCCCTTTTTAAGCCCCTTTACATATATATGCCAGACATTACCGGTTCTATTTTTTACAGGATCAAATTCGATTGATGTATAAGGCTGCTTGGAATCTGCCGCTTCAAACAGATCCAATACAACCTTGGTTGCATTCTTACTGTAAACCGCAAAATTAACGCCGTCATTAAAAGGCACTGCACCCAGCACTTGCGGTTTTCCTTCAAAAATCTGAAACGCGTTCATAGAATTGTATTATAACACATTAAAAATGATTTTTCTACTGTAGCAAATAGCAAACAAAGGGCAAACGCATTATAAATTTGAAAACATAAAAAAACATTTCTATGAAAAAAAAATAACTTACAGTCAAAAAACATCTTTTAAAACCGGGGCATTAAGAGCCACTACACGCCTTCGCAGCATAGCTGCTCGGAGAATCGCTAAAAACAGTCCAACGGACTGTTTTACCATTGCGTGGTCGCTCCCTATGTTGCGCCTTAATACTATACAGTTTGCCGCTATAGCGGCAGCATAACAGCGTGTTTTTGAAAGATGTTTTCCTCCCTCGCGCTATTTTTTATGGATAGTTTCAAAATTGATTTCCCTAAGTTACATTGCTGAACATACCGCTAAAAAAAGCCGGCTGAGCTTTTGCACAACCGGCTTAGTTTCATAGATTAATCCACGTGAAAAAAATCCATGAATAGGAATTAGTTCTCAGGATTCATTGGCACTTTTGACATATCAATGTAAAGTGTTGCACCAACAACTACATCTGCTTCTGTTGCAGCAGTTGTGCAGGCTTCATCTGTAAACACAGCATCAATTGAAATCATTGCCTTAACAGAATCTACTCCAGGACCAGCTTCGCAGTCTGATTCCTGAACTACAACCTTCACAACAGAAGAAACTTTCATATAAACTGTCATTCCATCTGTAATGTCAGCAGCTGCAATTTTTGTCTGTAAAGTTTCATCTGAATAGAATACAGTTCCATGTTTTTCCATTTCTACAAGATCAACAAGCAACGTTTCCTTAGCAGGAGAAAACTGACCATTTGCGACAGCTATTACCTTAGCAGTTTTAGGAGCAGTTTGCTTAATGTAAAGTTCAGCACCAACAACTACATCTGCTTCTGTTGCCTCTACAGTACAAGCTTCATCTGTATAAATACCGCCATAAGACAACATTCCCTTCATCATTGTTAATGTATATGTTCCCTGTACAGGTTCTGCGTCATCAGCAACTACAGTAACTTTTAAAACAGTCTTCTTCTTTGCATAAACAGTAGCACCAACTTCAACTGCTGAAAGATCTGTAATTTCTGCAGTACAAGCTTCATCGCTATAGAAATTATAATAATAAGCACCTTCTGAAAGACTGTTTACAGGTACTTTCTGAGTTCTATAGTTTTCATCCTCTACTTCAACATATACTATAGTTACAACATCTCCTGTTTCAGGTGTATCTGGAGAAGTCTTAGCTTTTGCGTAAATTGTAGCACCAGCTTCAACTGCTGAAAGCTCTGTAATTTCTTTTGTACAGTCTTCATCAGAATAGAATGTATAGTGCTCACTCATCTGTGAAAGAACTCCTACAGGAACAACCTGTTTCTTAACTTCTTCTGGAGCACCTTCAGGAAGACCTACAACCATTACAGTTACAGTTGCATTAGGATCAATTTCATGCTCATGTTCATGTTCATTTCCAGCAAGTTTAGAATAGTCAACTGTGAAAACGTAAAGAGTTGCACCAACAACTACATCTGCTTCTGTTGCTGCTGTTGTACATGCTTCGTCTGTATATACAGAATTACCAGCAAGCATCTGTTTTACTAATGATACAGGAAGTTTTTCCTCTGTCATTTCCGTCATGGCATCATCAGAAATTACAGTAATTTTTACAACCTTAGTAGGAATCTTTGATTCATCAATGTAAAGTGTTGCACCAACAACAACATCTGCTTCTGTTGCTGCTATTGTACATGCTTCGTCTGTAAATACACAACCCAAAGAAACCATAGATTTTACATACGATACATAAACTTTATCTTCTGTCATTTCTTCAGCAGAAGAAGAATCTTCTGGATCTGCAATTACAGTAACTTTTTCAACTTTTGCTCCATGTGTTTCATGGCCGTGTTCACTTTCTACAAGTTCTGAAAGTTTTTTCATCCAGATTTCCGGCATAGAATTGTTCATCAAAGCATTAAGTCCAGGATAATCTTTTGCAAATGAATCTTCTTTTTCTACTGTTTCCAAATAGAAAATAGCATTAATAAGACTTTCAGGAAGGAATTCTTCCATTTTTTCAATCTGTTCTTCTTCTGTCAATTCACCAGAAGAAAGAGCCTTTATGTAAGAAAGAATTTTAGCCTGATCGTGTTCATCTGTATAAGCTTTTCCGCCCCAAGAAAGACCCTGAACAGAGAAAACTGCATTGTTAATGTCTGCTTCTGCAGCATCGTAAGCAGCTTTTGCATCTTCTTTAGCCTGTTCAGCAGCTTCTTCTGCGAATTCTGCGGCAGCAGCTTCCATTTCTTCTTCAAATTTTGCAAGTTCACTTTCAAGTTCTGCAAGGTCAGATTCATCAAATGCTTCAATTGCATCCTGAATAGATTTAAGGTCATCTTCAGAAATATCAAGTGTTTCATCACCGTCAAGATCTTCTGCTGATGCAGCTTCCAGTTTTACAGCTGATTTTGCAACCTTTACATCCTTACTTGCAACTTTTACAGAAACAGTTCCTTTTGTAGCAAGTTTTGCAAGATTAGCTTTTCCTTTAAGAACGATTTTGCCTACATTAGCACCGGCAGCAAGTTTTGCAACTTCACCGTCTTTTACAGAAAGTTTGAGTGAAGAAACATCGCGTGAACCATAAGATCCTACGACAACATTTGTAAAGTTACAGTTATCAAGAGTTGTATCTGCCTTAAGAGAAGCAGAACCGTTTGTTACTTTGCTGAGTTTAACACCACCTGCAGTTACGGTAATTGAACCACCGCCAAGATTGGCATTTTTAACAGTAATTGCCTTTGCAATTGTAAGGGCAGTTTTTGAATTAAATGAATAGCCGTCAAGGTCTACTTCACTACCTACGGCAGCAGCATTGATTTTAAGGGCAGCAGCAGCAGCATTTTTTGTAGTACTAGCAGCCGCAGCCGGAGTATTGCTATTGTTTGCAAGAGCAAGCAAAAGCATTGAATTGTTACTGTCAGAATCATTCTGACAAGCAGTAAAAATCATTGACAGAGCCAAAACGGCAGCTGTAAATGAACCTAGAAGTTTTTTCATAGTTCCTCCAAATTTTTATGATCTGAACTAACCGCTCTGTAAAAGAGTGAAAATCAGACCAAAAAAAACTCATCTCCAAAGAGAGATTATCCACCCCCCCCCCCCACGAATTGTCAAATTTTTTTAACAATTAAAACTGCGCAAGGGATTGGAACACCTGCCCGAAGGGCAGTTCCAGAGCGGCGGTGGTTGAGCGAAGGCGAAACCACCAGAGAGAAGGAATGGAGCGCGGTTAGCGCGAAAGTGTGGAAAGCCCGACCGCCTGAGGAACGTAGTGAAGCAGGCGGATGCGCCCAAAATATCTGAATGCTGAGAATTCCGGCTACTTCCCGTTACTGCGGAATAAGCCTGTTCAATACAAAGTCGTGCTGGCGCCAGTTTTTGTCTACTTTTACCTGAAGATCCAGGTCTACCTTGAAAGGAAATACTTCGCTGATTTTTTTTAGACTTGCCATGCGGATAGACTTTATCATTGCAGCTCCCTTACCTATTACCATTCCTTTCTGACTGTCACGTTCTACACAGATAAAGGCACGAACCCACATCTTTCCATTTGTTCCACGGCTTTCTATATCAGCCACATCAACATAAAGACAGTGCGGAAGTTCCTGAGTCAGACGGCTTATTGCCTCGCCACGGATTATTTCTGAAATACGGAATGCAACATCCTGATCTGTATACATGTCTTCTGTATACAAAGGCGGATGAACAGGTGCAATTGCGTAAAGAGCTTTAAGGACTTCGTTTATACCTTCATCATTTTTTGCAGACATTTCAAAGACCCGCTCTTCTGAAAGCCCCGGAATCGAACTTTTCAGGAAACTGCGTACCGCCTTTACATTTGACTCGCGCGCATCTGTTTTGTTAAGCGCAACAACAAGCCTGTCTTTGTATTTTGCAGCAAGCGCTGCATTCATTTCCTCTTCGCTGCCAGGCTCACGCGTTGTATCGATTATGTAAAGAATACAGTCACTGTCTACAAGCTGCTCTTCTGTAACAGCTTTTAGACGGAGATTTAACTTTTTATCTGATTCATGGTAACCGGGAGTGTCCACAAATACCAGCTGACCTAAAGAAGTATTCACTATTCCACGAATTGCATTTCTGGTTGTCTGAGGAATAGGTGAAACAATGCTCACAGGTTCCTGACAGGCTGTATTCATGAACGTTGACTTTCCGCTGGAAGGACGTCCTAAAATTGCAACAAGAGCAGTTTTTTCACCAATATCAAGGGCAGAGGCAGAAGAATTTTCCAGCCCAGCCATAATTTTTTCGTTAAATTCCGTTTTTTCTGTCATAATTGAAAAATATCAGATTTCAGAAGATTTTGGAAGAAGAATCACAAAAGGAAAAACACACCATAACTTTCAAAACAAAAAAAAATCCCGCCGGCTGTTTGAACGAAATTTGTTACCGACAGGATTTTATATTTTCCGACATACAGAATGCTGACAGCAGTTTCTAGCCGGGATTGTTAATACACTCATCAAGCCTGTTGAAATCTGTAAATACTGCAAAAGCAGCTTCTTTACAGAAAGTTCCGACAAGCTCAACCACCGTATGCATTAGTAGTTTTCATTAGAGATTTCAAAGTAGCTCTGAGGATGTGCACATACAGGGCATACCTTTGGAGCTTCTTTTCCAACTACAATGTGACCGCAGTTGCGACACTGCCAAATTGCATCTCCGTCTCTAGAGAACACAAGCTTATCCTCAATATTTTTAAGGAGTTTGCGATAGCGTTCTTCGTGATGTTTTTCAATAGCGGCAACGCCTTCGAACATTTTTGCAATAGCTTCAAAACCTTCTTCACGGGCTGTTTTCGCAAATCCATCGTACATGTCCGTCCATTCATAGTTTTCGCCATCTGCAGCAGCCTTAAGATTTTCTTCGGTTGTTCCGATTCCACCATTCAAAAGCTTATACCACATTTTTGCGTGTTCTTTTTCGTTGTTTGCAGTTTCTTCAAAAATAGCGGCAATCTGCTCATAGCCGTCTTTTTTTGCCTTGCTTGCGTAATAAGTATACTTATTGCGAGCCATTGATTCACCAGCGAAAGCTGTCTGCAAGTTTTTTTCTGTCTGTGTTCCCTTCAAATCCATATTGTTCTCCTATAATCTGGACATTTTTTTTAGTTTCAGATCCGTTACTTTTTCTGAAACTGTCCTTCATTTTCTGCGCATTCAGGGCAAATTCCATTAAAAATAAGACTGTGACTTTCTACGGAAAAACCCTGGTTTTTCATTTTCTGGATTGCGGCATCAAGTTTTGGACAACAATCAGATGGCACGTCATACAACTTATCA
Source organism: Treponema sp. (assembly GCA_017392945.1). Lineage (GTDB taxonomy): Bacteria > Spirochaetota > Spirochaetia > Treponematales > Treponemataceae > Treponema_D. Next base: position 25,600 of record JAFOSK010000041.1, on the reverse strand, counting down.
CATTTATCGCAATGAAAGTGATAATGCAAGCTCAATGTGCTGTCAAAATGATCCGCTCCACTCGGAACCATAATCTTTGCAATAAAACCAGCCTCTGCAAGAAGATTCAGATTGCGATATACAGTTCCACGACTAATATGAGGATCAGCTTTTCTAGCCTTTTCGTAAATTTCGTCCGCCGTAGGATGGCTGAAGTTTTTTTCCATTAGCTTCAAGACCAGATTCCTTTGAGGAGTATTACGACTAAGCACCTTTCCTTCTCTCATAATTCTATTATAGCACATAAAATGATATTGTAAATAGTAATAAGTCCTATTAGCATATTTTTTTTACAAAAGACTGAAGATGCCCAATTGAATTTAAATACCAGCTGACAACCAACAAGAACGCGCAGTTACTGAGCCGATCGCCCCCCCCTTTAAACAGAAACATTGTAACTAGACTAAATAAAATTTTTCATTTAGATCAACATCCGTCAAATTCTGGCAACAAGTATGCCCCCGGTCTCGACAACATGATCGGAGGAGGAGAGATTATTGTCGCCGGGAGCAGAGGTATACTTGTTGCCAGAAGAAGCGGCATTTATGGAAAAAATCACTTTTTCTTTTTCTTCAAGAGAGACTTTCATAGGAACAGAAGAAGAATTTACACAGATTCGAAGGCGTTCGGTTCCATCATCTGCAAAACGAAAATAGTGAACCTGACGATCCTCTTCGCAATGAATAAATTCTATTTTTTCTGCACGCGCAGATTTACAACTATTCCTTATGCTGATAATTTCTTTTACTCGGGAAAAAATCAGGGAGCGTCCGTCACTGTCAAATTCAGACCATGGCATAGGACGGCGGTTATAAGGCCCCCCAGCACCTTCTAGGGCAATTTCCGTTCCGTAAAAAATACAAGGAGTTCCCTGCATAGTCATAAGGAGAACCAATTTTTGATAAAATTCCTCAATACTCCTGCAAGAATTTACAGCCCGGTCAGTATCATGCGTATCAATAAAATTGAACAACACATAATTCGTCTGCCTGTAATAAAGGGAATAAACCTTTGCCATCTCTTGAGAAAAATCACCAAGATTTGAAAAGAACTTTTCAATGGCATTCATAAACGGATAATTCATTACAGAATGGTATTCGTCACCGCCAAGCCACTGAATGCTGTCCGTCCAGATTTCCCCAAGTAAAAACAGATCAGATTTTTCCTTACAAAGCGTACCTCTCAGTTTTTTTACAAAACTATGAGAAACCTCATTGCCAACATCAAAACGGATGCCGTCAACATTCCATTCATTAACCCAGCGGCAGCAGACATTCGTAAAATATTCCTGAACCTCAGGATTATTCGTATTCAGCTTAGGCATATTCCGTACAAAATCAAATGAAAAATACCTTCCGTCAGAAGTATCAGTCCTGTCATTTCTATCCAATGGAAATTCATTTACAAAGAACCAATCTTTATAGCGGCTATTTTCGCCATTTTCCAATACATCAAGCCAAAACGGGAAATCTGATCCAGAATGATTAAAAACCGCATCTACCATTATTCGGATTCCGCGTTCATGTGCCAGCCTTACAAGCTCCTTCATTTCTTCTTCAGAACCAAAATCAGGATCGATTTGTTCATAATCTTCTATATTATATTTGTGATTGGAACATGATTTTAAAACCGGCGTAAAATAAATTCCGCTTATTCCGAGCTCCTTTAAGTAATCGAGCTTTTCTATAATTCCAGCAAGGTCTCCGCCGTAAAAATCAGTCCAATGCATTTCTAGATCATCTTCCCAATCGCGGTTTTTAAAACGCTTTTCATGACTTCCCGCAGAACAAAATCTATCTGGCATGATCTGATACCACACAGTATCTTTTACCCAATCGGGAACACGTACAATATCAGCAGAATTCATCCATGCCATTTTGAATTTATGAAAGGCATCCGGACGGGAACAATATTGTTCCGGCAGGGCAAAATCATTTTCAAAAAAAAGGATTTTTTCTTCCACTCCATTTTCATTCTTACCGAATATTTCAAAATAATATTCGGCACGCTTAAAAGGAGGCTCAATGGAACAATTCCATATAATATGATTTTTAAGACAGAAACGCTTTTTCATCTGGACTCGTCCGCCTCGCCACGAACCATCCTCTATTTTTCTGTGATTTGCAGAATCACACCAGACAAGCAAAACAGCTTCAATGTCACCGGCAGTTCTGATATTTATTTCAAGGCTGTTTTCATCAAAAGCATAGCAGTCCGTATAAGCACATCTGTGCAAAATTGCAGACAAGTTCATAGTTTCTCCTATAAAAACTCCGAGTAAGCGGATACACAGAAGGCACAGGATCACAGTTTGTAAAAGCGATGTCAGGACAAATTACGCAGTTAAAAACAACAAACAGGCGATTTTTATCATACCTCCCCATGTCCCGAAAAACATAACACAATACAATTATAAATACTTGCAAAATTCTGCTAATAAATAACATAAAACTACTACATATTCTAAAAATTTACTAATTATATAGTCAAAAGTCTACATATTGTGCTACAATTCATTTATGAACTATTTACCAGCGAAAAAAGTTTTATTATTTTTCATCCTCACTTCATTGCTTGTTTTTTCTGCTAACGCAGAATCTATTGATAAAATTCTAGATGATTTTATTGAAGAAAAAAGCAAAAACTACCTAGGTCTTTCCATTGAAGCCGGAATTTCCATTCCTTACTTCTACCAGCCGCTGAGCGTCTCACCGGCACTTTTCTCTGGTAAAATAGACTGTCCCGCACTAGACATCGATGCTCAGGCAAGATACCAGATTTCAAGCACAAATATAGTCATCTCCAGTATGTTCTCTTACGGATGGCTTGGAGTTTCTTCTCAAAACATGTGGAACAACGGCATGTTCAATGGTATGAAAGGCTCGAACTGGTCACTTCTTGCAGGAGCAGGATATTCGTTTAAAACAAAAAATGAAAAATTCCATTTTGTTCCAAGTGCTGTCATAGGCATAAGAAACGAAAAACTGTCTGGTTCACTGCAACTTTCATCACTTGATACAGTTCTTATTAAAAACAGCTATGATTATTCGGCTACGGACTTCGAAGCAGGAGCTGATTTTTATTTCATGCACAAGTTCAATGATCTATGGGGCATAAGCCTTTCTGTTACGCCATTATTAACATTCTATTCTACGGGTTCACTTTATATAAAAGATTATATAAGAGTTTCAAAATGGGATTTAGACTGTTCTTCCAGAAACGGTAGTTTCATTTTGGATTCTAAACTAAATTTTGTTTTATATTGGTAATATAAAACTATAAAACGGAGATAGTTATATGAAAAAAACATCCATCCTTTTATCCTTGGCAGTAGCGCTGTCATTACTATTTTTTACGCCTTCATGTACAGTTGAAGAAGATACAAACAAAATCCTGTGTTTTTACGCGCTGGAAAAAGCAAAACAAGATCCGGAAACTGTAACAAACCTTCGTGTAATTGAAGGAAAAGAAAGCGCAATGCTTGTCTGGGATTCTGCAATCTACGAATCAACAAAATATAGTATTTCATACCGCAAAACTTCTGAACCGGAAGCAGATGCAATTACTGTAACTGTTGAAAACCCTAAAAAATATTACTACAAGTCGCTTTATAACCTTGAAAACGACTGCGAATATACATTTTCTGTTACAGCAGTTCAGTCAACAGGAAGAGTTTCTGAAGCAAAGAGTGTAGCCACAACTCCAAAAGAAAAACTTGCCGTAAAAGCAAAGCCTTCTGATACGACTACAACAGAAATTGAACTGGAAGCTGTACCGGGTGAACCTAATGATTTCGTATGGTGCAGGATGATGACTCCTGAATCTTATGAAACATATCTAATTGACGGTAATTTAGATGGAAAAACATATTATTCAAATCCTGGCGATAACACAAACGGAATTTTTGCAGTTGGAAGCATTTATCAACTTAAAGGCGACGGCAACCTGATAGAAAATAACGTGGGTGCATTAGACCGCCTGATGATTCAGAATTCTGCCGTAGTAAAAAACAATCTCCGTGACGGAGAAGGCGTTCACTGGTTTACAATAAGACGAGTCGGAGCGCACTGGGAAATTTACGGTTACCTTTACAACAAAAAATTTGAAAACTCTATTCTTAGCGGAACTGTAACTGTTGAAGAAAAAACTTCAAGCGATGTTGTATGGCTTGACACCGTAAAAGAGATGGAAGAATGCAATACCATTTATCATAACTCAACGACAGATTCATACAACGGAGTTACAGTAAAAACCCGCGGCTACTATGCAGCCGGAGACGGCGGGGCCGCAACATATTCAACACAATCACGAGAAACATACATTAATAAGCGCTCCCGACCGCACTACTACAAATATCTTGACCACAGAACTTCTACAGGACAGATTATGGCCTATATCCCGGGAAACATTGAATGTGATGTAGACGGAGATGGCATGGCAGAATCTGTTCCAGGAATTAACATAAGGCAGCTTGGAGCCGGTCACTGCACACAGATTAATGACCGCTCAAAAAATGCAGACTACACAGACAATGACGACGTTGCACGCTTTGAAGACGCAATGAACGTTATCTACGATTGGTATGATGAACATCCAGAACAGCGCGTTACAATCTACTTCCCGGCAGGTGAATACCGAATGGGAAGTTCTTTCGGTCCTGTTGTTTCATACCTTAACTTTATCGGCGACACAGACATCCTTACCTCCGACCTTTCTGCAATCGATGAAAACAAAATCATCCGCACAAAGAATTCTTACGGCTGGGAAACACATGCCCGCTCAAAAGATGCTTCAAAACGTACCGTACTCTACACAGATAACGGCGGAAGCTACGGCGAAGCACAGTTTTCCATCTGGGACTGCTCGCACTTCTACATGCGCGGAATTACAATGGAATGCCGCAAGACAAAACGCGTTTCGCACACAACAGAACGAATGGTATATATTGCAGGAGACCTTCAGGGACTTACAGATGAAGCAAATGCAATTCAGGACATAACAATTGAAGGCTGTGAAATTTACGTAGATGAAAACTGCCATAAAGATGATGGAAACCTTGACCGCCAGTTTACAAGCGTTACAGTCTATTCAGGCGTTAAGAACGCAACTATTAAAAACAACCTTCTTGTAAACATGTCTGGTGTTGAACGCGGGGCATGTTACGGTGTATTTGACTTCTGGGGAAACGGTGACGCAGAAAAAGAAATCGGCGGAACAGAAGATATTTTAATACAAGGAAACCTGATGTACCACAACTGCCACGATGAAAGCGGAGGTATTTTCACTACAGGACATCCACAAGCACAGAAACCAGAATGCTACGTTCACCGCGTAACAATCCGCGGAAACGAAATGCACCCGATGAGTTCAAATGCTTCTAGCAGAACAATGTGCTTTACAATGGCATACGCCGTTTCATTCAACATCCGCGACGTTCTGTTTGAAAACAACCATGTAATTGCAGATTTCCCGTCAAAGCTTATGACAACAGGAAATTTTGATGTTGATGCAAATAGAAAATCCGGAGATTTTGTTGACTCAGAAGGAAATGTTTACGGTCTTGTAGTGAGAAACAATACTTTCGACATCTGCCAGCATTGGAACAACAGCTACGTATTTGAAGCAAGCAGATACGCATGGATTCACGACAACACAATCAACATTATTAAAGGTGCTGACGGAACCCCTGCTACATGCGGTTCAATTTTCCAGGGCAAAGCTGCTTACGACAACAACATCGTAAAAGATGAAGCAGACGGAAAATGTTCTGCAGGCGGACTTGCTTACATGGCAGGCAGGTTACGAAACAATACCGTTACAATGTACGGACACCTTGGCAGCATCGCAAGTGGAACTTTTGACGTTCGGGACAACACAATTACATTGAACAAACGCTTAAAAGTAATGTTCAATAATCCTGATGTAAGCAGCGACATGACAATCAGCGGAAACACAATTAACTACAACATTTCTGCTGGAACATCTGAAGATGATGCAAGCATGGATTTTATAGAAAACAGAGACAGCGGCTGGCAGCACACCCACGTTCTTTCTCTGGGCCGCTACGGAAATAAGGAAAATAACTACCCGGCTTACACAGTAAATTTTACGAACAACACAATACTTGCTCCAGATGCACAGGATAATGACAAGCATATTCTTTATTCAAAGTTCCCGGACTATGACCCGAACAATATAAACATAAAGAACAACAAACTTGAAAAGTTCACATGGGTAAGAAGCCAGATGGGAGCACTCCCGCATGGAACACTTACATACTCCGGAAATGTTGATGCAAACGGAAATGCACTTGAATTCAGCATGGAAGAAGGCAACTATAAAAACTTTATAAAAGGCGCAATAGAAACTAATCCTTCTGAGTAACGGTCATTGAAGCTGTGATTTTCGGTCATTGAGGCTCTCGAAATGACCGAAAATTGCAATTTCCAGTGGTTTCGAGAGCCTCAACCACCGAGGAACCGCCCCTCGACAGGCTCAAGGACCGAACTTATAACTTATTTTTTAATGTGCGAAGATATTCCTTGTGTTCATCTTTAACACGGAAACTTTCGCACGCTTTTTGAATTGCCTTGTTATGAGTCCACGGTTCTAGTTTTTTCTGCTCAATGTAAGGAAGCGCAGAATCATACTGCATGGCAAGTGCCGTAGCAAAATACCATGCAACCATCATCTTTACGTAATAGTCGCCGTTTTTTACGGCGCAGACCATTTCAAGGTATTCTTCAGAAAAATCATCATTCAAAAAATGCTTCATCAGCATGGAAACTGCAAAACGCACAGTATAGACATGCTCAGATAAAATCCACTTTTTAATGAAAGGCAGAAGCTTTTCTTTATTTTTCTTAAAAATCTTTGGATTAAGCTGGTCGCAGGTTGCCCAATTATTAATATATGGAAGAAATTCCTCCAGCGCACCAACACACGCATCAAAATCCTTTTGACCGGACACAACGAACGCATGAAGCTGATCTTCGTCAAAATAGTGGTGAGGAAGTTCCGAAAGAAACCCGTTCAGAAAGCCGGAATTTTCCTGTTTATGGGCAAGGAGCAGTTCACCTGCAAATGCCTTGAGCGCCGGCGTGCGTACGCCTATGAACCTTTCTTCTGGCAGGTTAGGTATGAGCGCAGACTGGAATTTTTTGTAGGGAATGTCCTGCATTTCTAGAAGCCGGCTTTTTATCTGAGCTGAAGTTACTGGCATAGGCTATTCAAAATGCGCGATTTCTTCGAGTGGTTTTCGAGGCGGCTGGTTCAATTCGGCGGCGCGGAAACCAACAGAAATTACAGCTCCAACCATCTGATTTTCCGGAATGCAGAAGATTTTTTTAATCTGATTAGCGTCCCTTAATCCCATTATTAAAGTATCAAGTCCAAGTTCGCGGGCTTTTAAAATAAACAGTGAATCGCTTAATCCCAAGTCGTATGCACCCCAGCAATTTCCAAGTTCATTATCCGGCTTGCCTTCTGTAAAACCGGAAACGTCTTTTTCAAATGCCGTAACTACAAGAGCAATGGAATTATTTACTTTTTCCTGATTGCGCAGACTAAGCGCGTCCCGCACCTGAGCAATTTTTTCAGCACTTACAGCCGCATAGTAACGGTGAGTCTGGCTGTTCTTCCAACTTGGGGAATTAATGCGGACAAAGTCCACAATTTCCTTAATTTTTTTAAGGCTTTCCTCTTCTGAAAGCCCTGCTTCTTTGTATACGCGCACGCTTCTTCTTGTTGCGGCAAGTTCATTCAAATTCATAATTTTATCCTTTTATTTCTTAATGTTTTTTACTGCAGAACGGCCTGCTATGCGGCCAAATACTATTATATCAGAAACCGAATTTCCGCCAAGACGGTTGTCGCCGTGAACGCCGCCCGTTACTTCTCCAGCAGCAAAAAGACCTTCAACCGGCTTTCCGTCTCTGTTCAGAACGCGCGCTTCAGAGTCTATTTTTAAGCCGCCCATGGTATGATGCACAGCCGGTGCAACTTCGCAGCCATAATAAGGAGCAGACTCAAGCGCAGCCGGCATTTCTGAACCTTTCCGCCCAAAATCTGAATCATTTCCGGATTTCTGGAATGCATTGTACCTTGTCAAAGTCTGTTCAAAGCCGGCAACATTTACCCCCAGCCTTGAAGCAAGTTCCTTTGGTGTCCGGGCGCTTTTTAAGATTCCAAGTTCACTATATAAATCTATTGCCTTTAAGGAATCACGCACGCCCTGATCAAAAACAAGGAACGCGGTCTTCCCAATCTGATTCAAAATTGCACCGCTTACAACATCGCGGGTTTCCATTTCGTTTACAAAGCGTTCGCCTTCAAGATTTACAAGAATAGCTCCGTTTCCGCGGACTGCTTCTGTAATCATCATGCCGCTTTCTTTTGCAACAGTAGGATGAGTCTGAATTTTTTCCATAAGAAGCGTGTCGGCATTAAATTTTTCTGCAAGTTTTATTCCATCGCCAGTTGCTCCAGGATGATTTGTCGTGCCAAAATTTCTGTAAGCAACATTGAATTTAGATAACATATCCATGTTTGCACCAAAACCGCCGGTAGCAATAACAACAGAACCGGCTTCTATAACATAAGTTCCGGCTAGGCTTTCTACAATTACACCGGCTGCCCTGTCATTTACTTCTAGAATTCCTGTTACCTTATTTTTTAAGCGAACTTCAACGCCTCGATCTGCAGCTGCTTTGGACAGGACAGAAACAAGATGAGAGCCGATTGGTGCCCCGCCTTTAGGTCTGTGCGTTCTTGGATTAGAAGCTCCAGCCATTTTGCCTACATCAGAAAGATCCGCACCAAGAGAGATAAGCCAGTCCACCGCGGCAGCAGAATTTTCCACCAGAACGCGCACAAGTTCTTCATCATTTAAATAATGACCGCCCTTCATTGTATCCTTAAAAAACTGCTCGTTAGAATCTTGAATTCCAAGCTTTTTCTGAACAGATGATTCAGACGCATTAATTCCGCCTGTAGAATAATTTGTATTTCCGCCGGCAATGCCCATTTTTTCCAAAACAATAACCTTTGCGCCACCGGAAGCCGACTCTACTGCAGCCGAAAGCCCAGCTCCTCCTGAACCGATTACAACTACATCACATTTTGTATCCTTATAATGCTTTGGCTTTTCTACAATGCCACGCGCAGAATCCGAAGCTGAAACAAGAGCCTTTTTAAAACCTTTTGAAGTTAGAGTTGCGCCGGAAACCGCATCCAGTTTTTTAGGGTTTGTTCCGTTCAAAACCCCGTCTGTAAGAACTTTTATGGCAGGCTGCGCAAAATCAGATTCAGCCTGCGAAATTATCTTTATTCCCGTTATTTTATTGTCAGAAACTTTTATGGAAACCGTTATCGGTCCGCTGCGTCCGTCTCCGGTTCCAAAATACTCTCCGTTTTTCATTGAATTATCTTTCTGCCTGCAGCCGGCCATAAAAAAAGCGGCCAGAACAAATGCACAGATTAAAGATTTTTTAAGAAAGTCCATAAGTCCTCCAGTCATCACATTCAAGCAAACATTCTTACATTATTTTTCTATTATAACGTTTGAATTTCAAAAAAGACAGAAAGATTTTTAGAAAAGTAAAAAAAATTGAACATAATTGCAATGAAAAATAGCTACCGGTCGATAAAAAATTATTAAAAAACCGCCGCCAGCGGCTACATGCTGTTTGTGGCAAGGACTATATACTTACTGCTATCGCGGCAACCCACAAACAGAATGTTTTTTTTAATAATTTTTCTCTCCCTCTCGCTATTTTTTTTATTACCTCATGAAAATCTACATTTAATCTAATATAAAAATCTTCTACAGTCGAATTTTCTTCACTTTCAACTGATTCTAAAATATATTTAAAGCAGAGGTATTAGTATGGTAACAACAATAACAACTGAAAACTTTGAAAATGAAGTTCTTAAAAGTGACAAACCAGTTCTCGTAGACTTTTGGGCATCATGGTGCGGTCCATGCCGAATGGTCTCTCCGCTGGTAGACCAACTTGCAGAAGAACATCCTGAATATAAATTCTGCAAAGTAAATGTAGATGAACAAGAACCTCTTGCTATCAAATTCGGCATCATGAGCATTCCAACTTTAATCGTATTCAAAAACGGAGAAGAAAAGAAAAAGCAGATTGGAGCCCTTCCAAAAGACGCAATCCTTGATCTTGTAAAAAATGCATAGCAAAAGAATGCGGTTTTCATTATAATTCCAATTGAATCGAATACAATAACTTAAGGAATCATTATGAAAATCGCATCTTTAAAAGAAGAATTAACACAGAACGCTTATCCTGGACGTGGAATTATTGCAGGACTTTCTAAAGACGGAAAATACGCAGTTTCTGCATATTGGACTATGGGACGCAGTGCCGGAAGCCGGAACCGTATATTCGTAACAGAAAATGAAGAAGGTTCAGAAGTTATCCGCACAAAAGCATTCGATCCTTCGCTTATTGCCGGTGATCCAAGCCTCATCATCTACGCTGCCGTACGCAAGCTTGGCTCAAAAACAATCGTAACAAACGGTGACCAGACAGACACAATTTTTGAAGGACTTAAAAACGGTCTTACATTTGAACAGTCACTCCGCAGCCGCAAATACGAACATGATGCACCAAACTACACACCACGTATTTCTTCTTTGCTTGATATCGAAGATGGAAAATACAACTACAGTCTTTCAATCCTCAAGAGCGAAAACGGCAACCCGGACAACACGTTGCGCTATACATTCAACTATGACAATCCTCAGCCAGGCTTTGGACGCTACATCCACACTTACATGGGTGACGGCAATCCGCTTCCTAGCTACGAAGGAGAACCAACTCCTATAGAAATCGAAGGCGACATAAGCACATTTACAAATAATATATGGTCATGGCTTAACGCCGACAACAAAGTAAGTCTCTTCGTAAGATTCATCGAAATTACAACCGGCAAAGAAGAAACAAAAGTTATCAACAAAAACAACTAAAATATTACACAACATACGCATTTGACTCATGATATGCAAAAAACTTGCTGTCATGAGTCACAGATGCCTTTTCATCGATTTTTACTTGAAGAACAAGGACTATATTTTTTTTCAAGGCAAAAATGCGTCCTAATCCACATCGTTAAACTCATTTTCCATAAGCTCATCATCGTAATAAAAGCCGTCAACAGAAATTTCAGAACGTCCCTTCTGCCGTGAATTATATATTGCATTCAAAAGCCCCAAGACATCCTCTTTTTTATGAGAAAAACTTCGGCTGTGGCTGAGACACACAAACTGACAGTCAACGTTTTCAATGCATTCAATAAGCTGCTTTAAAATCTGTTCGTTATAATATTTTTTTCCGAATTTTTCCTGCGCATAGGTTGCATCGCCTAAAAAAAGATATTCTCCGCAATGCAGCGCAAGACACCCCTTTGCATGGCAAGACGGCACTTCAAAAATCCGCACCCCCGGGAATTTTCCTTCAGCAGGGAACTCCAATTCCCTTTCAACTACAGTCCCTTGCTTTACGTATCTCCGCGTGTTCTCGCTTACATAAAGTTCACTCCGGGTAGTACAAATCAAGTTCCATACATGATCAGGATGAAAATGGCTTAAAACAACATTTTTCTTTTTGAAAACGCTTTCTATTTCGTGCGCTGCTTCCTTACAAGCACCAACATCATAAACCCAAACGCAACTCTTACCTTTTATAAAAACAACGTCGCTGCTCAACGGGCTTTTTGTTGCCGGAATATACGAGATAAATTCATTCAATTCTTTTATTTCTGCCGTAAGGCTTATCTGAACTGCCATACCGCTAAATATAAACTCTTTGAGCTTTTTTTGCAAAAGAAAAGTGAAAATGACAGCTCAGGCAAACCAGATTTTTGGGCATAAAAAAAAAGCGCCCCCGCGGACGCTTTTAAGCATTTTTGCTAGACTATAGACTATCTCAACAAACTAAGCACATTCTGGCTTGACTGATTTGTACGCGGGTTTGCTACCAGTTCACCCACCAGTTTTATTACCCGCTACTAGTCGCCTTGTTTATTGCTAGTTTTTGCCTGCAAAAACTAGAGGTAACGGTGGTGTAATTACTAACTGGAGTAAAAATTACAACCGTTACCCATTCCTCATAGCTCAGGCAAACCAGATTTTTGGGCATAAAAAAAAAGCGCCCTCGCGGACGCTTTTAAGCATTTTTGCTAGACTATATACTATCTCAAGAGAGAAAGTACATTCTGGCTGCTCTGGTTTGCCTGAGCAAGCATTGCTGTACCAGCCTGAGAAAGAACCTGGTTCTTTGTAAAGTCAACCATTTCCTGAGCCATGTCAGTATCGCGGATGCGTGATTCAGAAGCCTGGAGGTTTTCTGCACCAATATCAAGACCTTTAACAGTCATTTCAAGACGGTTCTGGTATGCACCAAGATCAGCACGCTGCTTGTTGATCTTCTTCAAAGCTTCATCAAGAGTACCAATAGCCTGGTTAGCACTGTCAGGAGTTTCAAGACTCAAGATAGATTCATCACCAACGTTGCGGATACCAAGAGCCATAGCAGACATTGTACCGATGTATACCTGTGTGCGCTGATCCATGTTTGCACCAATATGGAGCCACATAGAACCAGTAACAACATTTTCACCAGTTGGACGTGCAAAACGTCCAGTCAACATATTCATACCGTTGAACTGAGCACAAGAAGCGATGCGGTCAACTTCAGCAATCAAAGAAGAAACTTCAACCTGAATCTGCATACGGTCTTCAGCAGAGTAAATACCGTTCGAAGACTGAACTGCAAGTTCACGGATGCGCTGAACGATGTCAGTTGTTTCCTGTAAATAACCTTCTGTAGTCTGAATAAAAGAAATACCGTTCTGAGCGTTTTCTGAAGCCTGATTCAAACCGCGGATCTGTGCACGCATTTTTTCAGATACAGCAAGACCAGAAGCGTCATCTCCAGCACGATTGATTTTCAAACCAGATGAAAGTTTTTCCATGTTCTTAGTCTGGTTCAAATCTGTAATTCCCTGAGAACGCTGAGCGAACATAGCGCTCATATTGTGATTAATAACCATAGTTTATCTCCTTGGTGTTATCTACCGTTTGTTTTCCGTGGGCTCTCACCACCCGTTACTTTACTATCGGAGACTGAAATTTTTACTTTAGAAAAAAATTTATTTTTTTTAAATTTTTTAGCGCAGCCCATTTGCAAACGGGCGTTCCGTGGCCCGCTCACGCTCGGTCTCACTTACGTTCGCCTGCACTCCGTGCACCACTCCATGCCCGGCGCAGCATTTTCATAAAAAAAGACGCCGGAACAAACCCCGCGTCTTTAAATCAAACGATTAATCTTTTATGTATTAGTCACTAATTGCAATTGTCGTTTTTATTACAATAAAGCCACCAAAAAGCCTTGTGTTTTTCAAGTCAACCATTGCAATATGATTAATGCTTCCTGTCTGTCTACATACCTTTAAGGGATATCAATTTTTTTAGTGCCGGTTGCAGTTGCCGCAGCCGTTTACTATAACATGCGGGGTACCGCTTTTTGTTTTATTAAAGCGGCGTGCAAGAAGATACTGGTTCTGCTCTACAGGCTTGTGGCATACCGGGCATGTCCGCTTTACTCCGGGTTCGCACCTTGGATAACAGTGCGGACAGCCGTAAATATAGCATATCTGATCATTTACCTGCCCTGCCGTCGTAAAAACCTTAGAAACTATATTTTCACCCGGGAGCATCATTGTCCCGCATACCGGGCAATTTACAAATCCCCCGGACGGGCGTTTTTTTTGCACGGGAACTTGTTTTTTTGAGTCAAAATAAATTCGCTTAAAATACATTAAAGCCGCAATGATAACCACTGCGGCAATTCCCATAAAGAGATATTCCATTTTCTCTACTCAGAATCCGTTTTTGCAGGCGGAATAATAAGGTTTGAATACGGAAGCTGTTTTATCCAATCACAGAAAACATGCCATTCATCCAACCTGTGATTTCTTCTTGTTTCGTAAATTCCCTGTAAAACCTGGTAATTTACCTGCAAAGTAGCCTTCTGATTCAAACTAGCCGGCAAAAGCTGGATCATCTGCCACCAGTCATCTTTGTTTTTTCCTTCGTTATTAAAACGGTCACGGGCAGCATTAATAGTTGCAATAAGAACATCCAAAGCCTTAAGTGATTCTTCGTTCAAGTGCTCGCAACTAAAATCATCGCGTACAAATTCCTTTGCCTGAACTTTATGCATTGTTGAGCAGCTGTTGCGCACTGTTCCAACTTTATATGTATCCATTTCTGCCCACCAATAACGAGGAGCGGTTATATCAAACTGAACAGTTATATAGCGCAAGAATTTTGCATGGCTCGGACCGGAACGGCTCAATCTGTCCATCAATTCTACATCTGCAGGACCAACTTCGTATTTTCCAGTCTGCGGATCATACCTACTGTCACTTTTATCCCAACTGTTAAAAGAATTTCTCATTCCGCGGATTGCGGCTTCCCAACCAAAAATTTCTGTTTTTTCAATCTTAATCATTTTTATTCCCGATTTTGATTTTTTTCTATTCGTTGCTTTTTTCAAGGTCACCGGAAATGTCATCCATAACCTCAATCGGCTCCTGAACATCCGGACGGTTGCGCAAATAATAGAAAATATAAGCCGCTCCAATCACAAAAATTGCAATTCCACCTATTCTTATCAATGCTGTTCCAATTTTAATTGGAATGATGATTATTATCACTGCAAGCAGAATAGATATAACGGCCTCAATTACAAACTGACGGCGCTCAACGGAAGAGTCCCTAAGCTTTCCGATAGAAAAAAACAACAGCGCAGAACCTGTCAAAAGATAGAACGCAAGCACATAAAGCATTACAGTCCACATTACCTGGGCAAAACGGAGCGGTAAAACACATGCCAAAAGCCCGGTTACGATACTGAACATTCCCCGAATAAGAACTGAATATTGGAAAGTAACGTCCGAATACAATTTACGCGTATACAAAAGCTGATAAACACCATTTGCAAGCGCTTCAATTCCAAGCAGAATAACAATGGCTTTTATCCATAGCCCCGGCCATATAAGCATTATTAAACCGGCAAATGCCAGAATGACACCAAAAAAAAGACTGTTTTGTTTCATAAGTAACCTCGTATCCAGAAGCTGCGTTTCTGCTTTCTATTATATAATATATACATTTTTCTACAAGCGCGCAAAGGGCAAACGCATTATAAAATGTAAAATGCTGCAACAGACTGATTAAACCCCATCCTAAAGTTTTTTACAATTTTTTTCATTTTTTTTACTTTTTATGTTGACACAAATTCATATTTTCTATATCTTGAGGATACATCTTTTTTGGAGCGATACCAAAGCGGTCGTACTGGGGCGGTCTTGAAAACCGTTGATCTTCACGGGTCCGGGGGTTCGAATCCCTCTCGCTCCGATAGCTGGAGGTGTGGTAGAGCGGTAATACAACGGATTGCTAATCCGTCAGTTCCGAAAGGGCTGGGCAGGTTCAACTCCTGTCGCCTCCGTTACCCAACAGCTTTAGCTGTTTACATTCTTGTATGAGATTGTAGCTCAGTTGGATTAGAGCGCCACCCTGCGGAGGTGGAGGTCGCACGTTCGAATCGTGTCAGTCTCAAGTTAAAGGCTCATCCATGATGAGCTTTTTTTTATTCACGAAATTCCATTCAATTTTCCTAAATCCGTTTTTATAAAGAAGAATCAAAATGACTATACAAGAATTTAAAACCTCAGCAGTAAAAGAACTCAGCCGTTCTCCTAGCCCGGTACTGGATGTTTCCGTAATGATTGAACACTGTCTTAAAATGAACAGAACACAAGTGTTGCTGAATGCATCAATGTCCCTTTCAGAAGAACAGCTTGCCTGGTTAACCGAAGCTGTTTCAAAAAGAAAGACAGGGCTTCCTGTAGCATACATTACAGGGCACAAAGAATTTTACGGTTATGATTTTATAGTAAACCCGGCAGTCTTAATTCCTAAACCGGACACTGAAATCCTTGTAGAAAAAGCTTTGGACGAAATTCTTACAAAAATGGATTCCCATCCTGACATGGTTCTGTCTGTCTGCGACATGTGCACAGGAAGCGGCTGCATAGGACTTAGCGTTTTGAAGCAGATGATCGAAGAGCACAATATTCCAAGCGGCTCACTTCCAAAACTCACTCTTTGCGACATAAGCGGCGAAGCGCTAGAAATTGCCCGGCAGAATGCAAAAAAACTTCTTGGCCCAGAAGAATCCGAAGAAATAAGATTTATACAGACTAACCTGTTTTCAGAAGTCGAGTACACTTTTGACCTGATTCTTACAAATCCTCCTTACATTCCGAAAATCATGGTGGACGAACTTTTAAAAGATGGAAGAAACGAGCCTCGGCTTGCTCTTGACGGTGATGTAGGAATTTTTGGAGAAGGAACCGACACAAACGACGGTCTTGATATCATCCGCCGGCTGATTCCGGAAAGTATTGAACACCTTTCATACAACGGCATTTTGTTAATGGAAACCGGAGAATACAATGCAGAAGAAGCTGCCCGGCTTGCAGAAGAATCAGGTTACCGGAACGTAAAAATTTTCCGCGATCTGGAAGGTCAGCTGCGTGTTATAGAGGGTATAAAATAAGAACTACTGACAAGTTCTGTGTCTACGGTCATCCCAATCGTTCAACCGGCTCAGAAACCAACTCAATAATATTGATTTAACGATGTTTAAGACTACCGACGAAACCTTAAGCAGGTCATTTCGAGGGTTATAACGAGCAAATTATCCAAGGCAGCACCCCTTCATTGACCTGCTAAAAATCAGAGAAAACTATATCTCAGCCTCTTCTGCACAGAAAAAAGTAACTCCTTCTCCCGGAAACTTTATCTTTACGGCGTTTATTATTGCTTTCGCCTTCTGAGCACCGTTAATATCAAGATACGAAAAAAGAACGAAATTCTGTTCCGGCCAAGTAGAGGTTCCAAGTTTCTTTGACTTTCTACCCCGACCATGAACAGTCGGAATCACAGTATATTCAATCTCTGGAATTTCTTGTTCAAGAAGTTCCGTTATGTCTTCCTGAACCGACTGATTTGCAATTATTTCAATCCTATAATTACTCATCTTCTTCATCCTTCTCTAAATCATCACAATCATCAAAATGTTCGTCATAATCACCAGCAACAAGTTCATTCTGCATTGTCATAATAATTTCAACAATCTTGTTTATTTTACGCGCCATCTTCAATTTTTCTTCAGACATTGCAGTTACACTAGAATCTGCTGATATTCCAGTCTGTCCTTCATTTGAAGGATTTGCTTTTTTCCTGCTGACAGAAACAGTCTTTGCAGGAACTGCCTCTCCAACTTTTGAATAGTCAATTTTTACCGATGATACCGACTGTTTTTTTGAACCGCGCATCACAATAGAATACAAAACAGGGATTACAAGCAGAGTTACAAATGTAGAAGAAGTAAGTCCTCCTACAACAGCAATACCAATCGGCTGAACCATAGCACTCATTCCTTCCGTGGCAAAACACATAGGCAGCATACCAAGAATTGTAGTGAGTGTAGTCATAAGAACCGGGCGCAAACGGCTTGTACCAGCTTCAAGACAGGCATCGAACATTTTCATATTGCGGTCGCGCAAAAGATTAGTATAGTCAACAAGAATAATACCGTTGTTAACTACGATTCCGACCAGCATTATAAGACCGACCATCGCCATAATAGAAAGCGGCTGGTTAATAATCTTATAAAGGAACACAACCCCAATAACGAGGAATGGAATTGTTGCAAGATTTATAAGAGGAGCTTTGAAAGATTCATAAGTAGATGCCATTACACCAAACACCAATATTATAGCAAGAGCAATAATGCTGGCATACATTGACATCTGCTCTTTTACATCTTTCCAAGAACCTTCATAGCTTACTGTTACACCTTCAGGAATAATAAACGAATTTGCAATTCCTTCCTTTATCATTTCTTCAACAAGGTTTGCATTTGTTTCAGAAACAATATCCGCTTCTACATGAACAATTCGTGTCTGATTTTCACGTCTGATTGTTACAGGTCCGAGCCCACGGCGCAAGGAAGCAAAATTTGAAACCGAAACCTTTCCGTTTGTCCCCTTTACATACATTGATTCGAGATCAATTATACTCTTACGGTCTTCCGGCTTATACATGACTTTTACGTCATATTCCTTTCCGCCTGTTCTATATTCAGTTGATGTTACACCATTTATGGCATAGTTTATTTCTTTTGCAACTGTCGTAACGTCAACACCGAACGCATAGGCGCGTTCCCTGTCTATTACAACTTCCACCTGAGGAAGTCCTCGCTCCGTATCAACGGAAGCCTCTCCTACATCCGCAATGGAATTCATTACATCCTTTATCTTTTCCGCTACAGAAAGGGCAGCATCAAGATCATCAGAGCGGATTGCAATATCAAGATCATCACCCGTCATCTGACCGCGAGTACCGGCACTAAAGCTGAAACTGGCACCTGCAAAATCAGAAAAATGAGTTCTTAACTTCTGCTGGATTGTCTGGGCCGTATCTATCTGTTCGCTTGTTTTTGGAAGCCTTATCTGAATATTTGCTTTATAAGTCGCGGTATTTCCAGCTCCACGTCCGCCAGAGCCAACCGATGTAGTTATAAATTTATAGCCTTGTATTTCGTTTTTTATTATTTCTTCAAAATCAAGGGCCACACGCTTTGTTTCAATAAGCGGAGTTCCGATTGGCATTGTAATATTCAAAGTTACAGAATCATCGTTTCCGTTCGGCATCATATTAATGCGCAAAGTCGGAATAAGAGCAATAGAAATTACAAGCAGGCAGAAGGCAATTACCAGCGTAGGGGCCTTATAATTCAACGCTGCAGAAAGAAGCCTCCTGTAACCTTTTGTAATTGCGGCAAGAGCCTTTTCAAATGAACCATACAGGAATTTTAACAAAGCTGAGCGTACAGGTTTTTCCGCACGGTTCGAAAGGGGCAGAAAAACACCGGCAAGAACAGGTACAAGAAAAATAGCAACGAACAGAGAGGAAAGAAGCGCAATTACAATAGTAAAAATCATCCCCTTGAACATCTGTCCCATCATCCCGAGTTCTTTCATATAAAGAATGAACGGAACAAATACACAAATCGTTGTAAGGTTTCCAGAAACTACGGACATTATCATTTCCTGAGAACCAAGAATAGCCGCAATCCTAGGTTTTGCCCCCCTGCTTCGATAAGAATAAATATTATCGATCATTACAATCGAGGCATCTACAATCATTCCAACCCCAAGAATAAGGCCGGTCATTGTCATCATGTTAAGCGTAAGCCCTGCAAAGTTCATTGCAAGAAGCGTAATCACTATAGAAAGAGGAATTGAAATTGCAATGATGATTGTTGACTTAAAATTCTGCAAGAATATAAATAACACGATTACCGCAAGAATCAGCCCCTGATATGCAGATTCTATCAGAGTATTGATAGTTTCGCGGATTGAATCAGTGCTATCCTGCAAAATCTGCATTGAAACATCACTTGGAAGAATCTGTTCAAGCTGTTCTATTTTTTCGTAAACATTATTTGCAACCGCAACAGAATTTGAGCCCGACTGTTTAGTAACAGAAACATAAACGCCTGGCTCCCCATTAATATATACTTCGCTGGTCGAATCGGCATATCCCATGAACGACTTACCAATATCCCTGAGCTTTACGTCATATCCGTTTACTGTCGTTATTACAGTATTATTGATTTCATCAATTGAATTGAATTCACCGGTTGTACGGACAACATAATCCTTCTGACCTTCGTTAAGCTTTCCACCACCAAGTTCAAGATTCTGTTTTGAAAGTGCACTTGAAACAGCAGAAACCGTAAGTCCGTAAGCAGCAAGACGGTTTTGTTCAAGCTCAACCCTTACAATTTTCGTACGTCCACCGTATACGCTTGCCTGAGCGACTCCATCCGCCTGTTCAAGGATGTCTACAATGTTATCTTCTGCAATCTGCTTAAGATCGCTCGCAGAACGATTTCCTTTTACCGCGATTCGCATAATCGGCATGGAGTTGGAATCCATCTTAAAAATCGTAGGAGATCCGGCATTATCCGGCAGATTGCGGGAAACTCTGTCCAGCTTATCGCGGACATCATTTACAGCCTGATTGATATCCGTTCCATAATTGAACTCAAGAGAAATACTGGAAGAACCTTCCGATGACGATGACGTAAGGCTTTTTAATCCGCTTACACTTACAAGAGAACTTTCCAAAACTTTAGTTATAGTCTTTTCAACAGATTCTGGTCCGGCGTTCGTATAAGTTGTCGAAACGCTTATGTAAGGATAATCAACCTCCGGGAAAAGTCCGATTGAAACTTTTTTAAGAGTAAAAATACCTACAAAACCAAGAAGTGCAAATATGATAAGAAACAATACCGGATGGCTTAAGGTTGTACGGGACATACTCATCGGCGGTTTCCCCCGTTCTGTTTTTCGTTACCTGCCTTTTTCTGAACAGCAGCTGAAGACGCTGAACCTGACTGAACCTGCGTTAAATCAGGAGATGCACCAGCCGCGTCATTTTTGTTTTCCGGCTTAGGATTTTCCAAATCATTTACGCTGGCACCATCAGAAAGGGAAAGCATTCCTTCGTAGACTACACGCTCGCCCTGCACCAAATTGTCCGTAATCTGGATCAAGGAATCAACAGATTTTCCTGTTTTTACGGAGCGACGGCTTACGCTGTAATTGTCATTTACAACAAAAAGATAAGCTGAGCCGTCATCATTCTTTACGACGGCATCAGACGGAACAACAACTTTTCCGCTGTACTTCGTTGTATACAGCTTTACTTTTGCAAACATTCCGGCATTTACGCGGCTATCTTTTCTGTCAAAATTAAGGATAATCTGTTTTGTCCTTGTTGCAGAATCAACAACAGGACTCACACGACTCACAGAAGCCGCAAAGACAACTCCGGGATACGCTTCAAGATAAACTTCAGCTTTAAGTCCGGTTCTCAATTCCGCAACATAGCGTTCCGGTATGTTAGCTGCAACCTGAAGATTATCTACATCACCAATCATTGTAATTGCGGAACTAGTAGTAACCTTCGTTCCGACTTTTAATGGAGAAGATACAATGCTTCCGCTTATTGGGGCTTCTACAGGAGAAAGAGCATATTTTGTTCCTGGTTCTGACGGATCAATCTTTGCAATTATATCCCCTTTCTTTACTTGAGATCCAAGGAGAACGTTTACACTGCTCACTTTTCCGCTCATTGTCGGAAAAACATCTACAGAAGACTGAGATTCTACTTCACCGTTTGTAATTACATAATCATTAAGAGTCTGAACTTTAGCTTCTGCCGACCGGACCGTAAAAACAGAGTTTCCGCCGCCCATACGTCCGCCTTTTTTAAATCCTCCCGGACCATAAGCCGCATTCTGTTTTGTTGCATTTATAACAATCACAGCCACAATAGTTACAACCAATGCTGATGCAACTGCAATTACGCTTTTCATTGATTTTTTCATAATATTTCCATTCCTATCCGTTTAGTTTAATTCTATTTTCCTAAAGTTCCGAATTTTAGACCAAGAAGATCTTCTAAATCCAATATTGTGCTGATCAACGTATTTGCCTGACTTTTTAGACTTACACCCGCATTAAGGACCGCATCATTTGCATTCTGCAGACTAGTAAGATCGGTCTTTCCATAATTATAAGCCGTAAGCGTCATTTTGTAAGTTTTTTCTGCAAGTTCAACGTTCGACTGCAATGAAGAAAGCTGAGAGACCGCCTGATTTATTTTGCGCAGATAATTTTCTGTTTTTACGGCAACACTTGTCTTTGCGTCTTCTAATTTTTTTTCGGCAGTATCAAGATCATTTTTTGAACCATCAATGCTGACAGCTTTTGAAGACCATGGAAGATATCCGTCCAAAGGGATTGCAACGCCGACTGAAAGTCTGTTTGTTGTACTCCAGTCGTCACCGTCAATTTCCTTGCTTTTTCCGTATGTGTAGCTTCCTGTAATGCTGGGTGCATACGCAGAAAAGCGGTCAGACAGAAGAGCGTTTTTTGCAATCCTAACATCGTATTCTGCTGCCTGCACATCTGGAGCCGGCACTCCGGATGCAGGAAGCGAATCCCGGGTAACGGCTTTTAACTTAAGGACATCGTCAAGACTACCTGTAAGCGAAATTTCTACATCCTGCGAAATTCCAAGCAGCTGTTTAAAAGAAGCAAGCTCATTCTGAAGAGTTATTTCGGCAGATTCAACGTCCGGCTTTTTTGATTCATAATTCACCTGACTTGTAAATGCATCCAGTTCACTTATTATTCCATTGCGGAACTTTTCCTGATTGTTCTGAAATTGAATTCTGCTAGTCTCAAGGCTGCGCTTTTTAAGCTCAAGATTTTCTTTTTCATAAAGAATATTGTAATAAGCCTTACGTACCGAAAGTTCTACCTGACGGACAGCCTCATCATAAGAAAGAACTCCCTTTTCATAATTCAGCTTTGCATTATTTATTGCTGTAAAAAGATTTGTAGAAAGTCCTATATTGACGCTTCCACTGATTCCTATTGATTTAGAATCATTTTCAAAATCATCTGTGTATGAACCAGAAATATTTGCCGTCGGACTTATGCTGTTCCACGAAAACTTATTCTTTGTTTCAAGATTTTTTAGAACATTCTGCGAGGTCTTTATAGAAAGATTATTCTGCTTTGCAAGCGAAACAGCATCCTCTATAGAAAGAACCACGTCTGCTTTCTGAGCAAAAACCAAGCCTGCTGCACAGAACCATAAAAGAATAAAAATGAATGCCCTGGCAAAAGTAGAAGTATTTTTAATTTTTGGAGAATACATATCTGCCTCATGTAATAAAGTAACCTATTTTACAATTTAAATTATTAATTGTGAAACATAGTTACAATTTTCTGCAATAAAACTTACAGCTTGAGTATCAAATTTATTTATACCCAAAATTCGATATTCGACCTATTATCCTTGTTATATTATCGGTTTTTCAGTATCTTTTTTATAGTAAGAAGGTAGGAAAAAAATGAGCAAGGACGTAGTATTTAAATCGCCTGAAACAGAGCCTTCTGCATTGCTTCAGGAATTTTTTGAAACATTTCCGTTTTATGAATCCGAAAAAGAACGCATTACACGTGCATGGAATTTTCTTCTGGAACACTCAAAAGGTATTGTACGTTCATGCGGAAAACCTTACTACCTTCATCCGATGCGCATAGCATTTATTCTTGCACAAAATGAATTTGATGCCGACTGCGTTATAGCCGGAATTCTGCACAGCATATATTCTCTTAACGTAACCAAAGAGCAGGCAGAAGCCGAGTTCGGAAAAGAAATTTCGACAATAATAGACGGCACATCAAAAATTCTGAACATACCGGTAAACTCAAAAACCTTGCAGCAGGCAGATGCAATACGCAAGATGCTTTTTGCAATGGCTGATGACGTGCGTGTTATATTTGTAAAAATTGCCGATCGATTGGACCGGATACGAAATATACGCAATATGGAAAATTCAAAGCAAAAGCAGCTTGCCGCAGAGGTAATAGACATATGGGCTCCTCTTGCAGACAGGCTTGGTATGTCTACCGCAAAAAACGAATTTGAAGACCTGAGCTTAAAATACACGAACCCGGCAGCGTTTCAGCAGATTAAGGCCGTAATCTCTCAAAAAAAAGGAGAACGAGCCGCATATCTTGAAAACGCAGTTCAAAAAATCAAGAACGAAGCGGAAAAATCCGGTATTGAAGTAACAATAACAAGCCGGGCGAAACACTTCTATTCAATCTATCAGAAAATGAGAAAACGCAACAAAGAGCCGGGCGAACTCTTTGATCTGCTTGCACTGCGAATCATATGCCAGAAAAATCAGGACTGCTACACGCTGGTGGGAATAGTACATAGCTTATGGAAGCCTTTGGAAGGCAGATTCAAGGACTACATCGCCATGCCTAAAGCAAACGGATACCAATCCCTGCATACAACCGTTATGTGCGAAGACAGGCCTCTTGAAATCCAGATCCGTACTCAGAAAATGCACGACATTGCAGAACACGGTGTTGCTTCACATTGGCTTTACAAAAAAGGAACCAACCGCGATATGGTCACTGCCGGCAGTCTTGGCATTTTTAACCAGCTGCAGGAACTCAGGGAACGACCATTAAATGATGAATCATTCTTTCAGAAACTTAAAGACGAACTTTTAGGTGACGAAATCGTAGTATTTACTCCAAACGGTGAAGTAAAACAACTTCCTGCAGGTTCAACCGCAATTGACTTTGCATATATGATTCACTCTGATATTGGAGAAAAGATTGTAGGAGCAAAGGCTGATGGAAAAATTATTCCTATTACACAGGAACTGAAAAACACTCAGATTATCGAAGTTCTTACAAATCCTCAGGCGCACCCGACAGAAAACCAGCTTAAACACGCACGGACTTCAAAGGCAAGACAGAAAATTCATGCCTGGCTTACAGCAAATGATCCGACTTTTGCAGAAAAGAATGCAATTGCAAAAGCTGATTCAGAAAACGTTGAACATACAGCACAGATACATCCGCTGCTAGGTGACAAAAAAAAGCCGCACAAAAAAGGCGCCGGTGAAAAGGTCTTTCCGCCGAATATTACGCGCGTAAAAGTTGCCGGAATGTCCAATTTTATGGTTACATTTGCACAGTGCTGCCGCCCTACCTACCCGGATCCGATCGTAGGATACGTTTCCTTCTCTAAAGGTGTAATGATTCACCGTGCAGACTGCCTGAACTATCTGCGCACAGAAAACATAGACCGCCGCACAATACCAGTAGAATGGGATGACAGCGACATTCAGAAATAGGTATCAGCTCTGTGCATTCTCTGTATTGCATAAATTGCAATAATAACTTGCGATTATTTCAGTTTACGCAACAATAAATAAACAGTAAAATAAACCTTGTAAAAATAAAGGGCTTAACCTATGAGCAGGTAACTTGGATGGGCTGAAAATTACTTTCGTAATTTTTTAATCCCCTTCGATTTATCAGATGCCGCCAGTGGCATCGCTCAGGGTACAGAGCGGCGCCGCAGGCGTTCCGAAGTGGCGGTGGTTGAATCAGGGAGTGAAACGACCGTATCGAAACCACCAGAACGCAGGAATGAGCGTAGCGGAACCGGCGAAAACGGAATTACCGTTTTCGTTACGAGTTTGCTTTGCAAACTCGCGAACACCCGGCCTGAACGGTGATTTCGCTGGTTGAGCTTGTCGAAACCAGGAAATTACCGTTCAGAGAGCGCCCAAAAAAAGAAAAAAATATATGGTGATTTCGGCATGCCCTTCGATGAACTCAGGGACCGCTAGATCACCGTAAGAAAGAGGTTTTATAAAATGGGAAACAACTATTTTAATTCGATTCCTTGGCGTGAAGCACGCCTTCAGTTGGGTCATTGCCGTTCTATGAGCAAAGACGAATTTGCAGATGGCGTAAAAGCTCTTAAAGGTTTGAAAATCGT
>JAFOSK010000040.1 GCA_017392945.1 Treponema sp. | reverse complement strand
TTTACAAGAATATCAACAGGTTCACCGGCAAGCTTATCAAGCTCAATGATTGTACCTTCGCCCATACCAAGAATATCCTTGATCTGTTTCTTTGTACGGCCAAGTTCTACAGTCATTTCCATCTGAACGTCCATAATGAGGCTGATATTGCCCTGTTCAGCACTTCCGTTCATTCCCTGTAGATTAGGATACTGCAAAGTCTGAACATTAGGAACGTTCATTCCCATATTCTGTCCCATCTGAGGCATTCCCATACTCATTTGCGGCATACCCATCTGAGGCATTCCCATGCCCATCTGCGGCATACCATAACCCATCTGAGGCATTCCCATCTGAGGCTGCTGCATTCCTCCCATATTAGGCATAGCTCCGCCCATCTGAGGCATTCCCATCTGAGGCTGTTGCATTGCAGCTGCACCGCCGGCAGGCATTCCACCGTCCACGGCACCAAGAGATTCCAACTCCGCAGTACCACCACCGTAAGCATTGCTTATCTGTTCTGCTGGTTCACCACCAATACATTCCCAAAGATTATATGACTGTCCTTCAAGAGTAAGAGGATAGCTGATAAAAGCAAATTTATTCTGCGGAATACGAACCATCGCCTTAGGATTGTTCGCAGCTTCAGGAGGATTACATGCAAGACCCGGAAATTTTCCGGTTTTGTCCAATTCCTGAATCTCCGACCCAGAGTGATTCTGCACCACATCAGATATGCATGACAAAGCCATGTCATCAAAATCCGCATTTTCTTCCTTTGTTATGAGATTCACAAGTTTCTGTGCGAATTCAGGAGCAAGAAGGTACAAGTGATCTCCTGTCATTCCAGATGAATAGTCACAGGCAACAGAAACCACAACTTCAGGAAGTTTTCCAAGCGCACCATCGCGATCCAAAACTTCCACAGTAGGAGCACCGCCCGAGAATTCGACACCTGTCATCCCGTTAAGCTTTTCCACCAGAGGATCCTTCAAACTCCCCGCAAATTTAGAAAGAGCCTCCGGATCAATATGCACAGAAGAGCCTCCTGATACATGTCCAGAAGAATTAAGCCCATCAACAGAAACGCCCGAAAGCAATGCATCAATTTCATCCTGAGAAATAGCACCATCACTCATAATGAATCATCTCCTTCTACGGAAAGCTCCTCAAAATCCTCCGCAGCAATATCTTCAAGTTTGCCGGTAACCTGCACTGCCATCTTCTTTCCTACAATACCAGGCTGACAATAAAACTTTTTCTTATTTTCAACACTAAGAGTCAGAGGATCGCCGACCTTTGTGTTGGAAAGGCGAACAACGTCGCCTACCCTGAGGGACAGAACATCCCTTACAGGCAGATTTATAGAACCGACTTCAGCAACCACTTCCATATCGACAGAAGAAAGCTTTTCCTTTAACGTACCAAGATACTGAGTGGTCGTACTTCTGCGTACAGAAGAAAACCAGAACTGGCTGGAAAGCTTTGATATAATCGGTTCGATTGTAAGGTAAGGAATACAGAAGTTCATCATTCCTTCTTCATCACCAACCTTTGTTTCCAATGTAATAAGAACGACCATTTCTGAAGGCGGAACGATCTGAGCAAACTGAGGGTTCGTTTCAATCTGACCAAGACGCGGACGCAAATCGATTACCTGAGTCCAAGCTTCACGCATATTTGCAAGAATACGAACGATAATGCCTTCCATAACCGACTGCTCAATATCGGTAAGATCACGGTTTTTACTTGAACCGGTAATACCCCGTCCACCAAAAAGACGGTCAATAATACAGAATGTAATTGCCGGATCAATTTCAAGAATGGCATTACCTTTAAGAGGATCCATATTTACAACAGCAAGAGTTGTAGGGGTCGGAATAGAACGTATAAATTCCTCGTATGTAAGCTGATCTACAGACGCAACGTGTACATGAACTAAAGAACGCAGCTGAGCAGACAAAGACGTCGTTGTTAAACGCGCAAAGGTTTCGTGCATGTTCGAAACCGTACGTAGCTGTTCCTTTGAGAATTTATCAGGACGCTTGAAGTCATAAATCTTTATTTTTCGAGTATCACTGACAGGCTTGAAATCATCTGTATCAGAATCCCCTGAGCTGATCGCAGTCAGGAGCTGGTCAATTTCATCCTGTGACAGAACTTCAGTCATCTATCTCTTCCACCTTATCCAATATTCAAGAAGAAATTACTGTTCAAGCACATCAAGCTGAAGGAATGAAATATCCTTAATCTTAGATGTGCTTAAAATTTCATCATTTATAGCATTACGCAGCTCAATCTTAAGTTTCTGTTCATTCTGAGGCTTAAGTTCTG
The DNA here is from genome assembly GCA_017392945.1 of Treponema sp. Classification (GTDB taxonomy): domain Bacteria; phylum Spirochaetota; class Spirochaetia; order Treponematales; family Treponemataceae; genus Treponema_D. The sequence goes on along the minus strand of JAFOSK010000040.1, from coordinate 23,101 downwards.
CTATAGTCTTCTCAGTAAAATATCGGCGCAAAAAGTCTTTTAATTCAATATTTCTTTGCGTAATTTCTGTAGAAGTTGCCTTATCATCTTTTTTATATCCCAACGCAATATCCACAACAACGCTTGCAGAAATATCGTCACTGGTTTTTGTCCTGATCGCACCAAGAGATGTGTACCAGTCAAGAATCTCGCGCTGCGTTACATATTCATCGCTGATAGGAACACTTGGCGTTGAAGGAGTATTTTTTGAAAGTATATTAAACGTAACAACAACAATTACAACAATAAGGATGATTGCACCCAATGCGATTGCAATCCACTTAAGAAGTTCTGGCAAAGCACCGCCTACGCCACCTTTTTTTGAAGATGAAAACGAAGCACCGCCTTCTTCCAATCCGTCAAGACCATCGTCTGCCATCTTTCCCTCCCAGAGAAAAAAACATATTTTGATAGATATTTAAGTATACACTTAAAAATGTCCCTCGTCTAGGATAATAATATCTACACGTCTATTATATGCCCGACTTTCAGGACTGTCATTTGAAAATTTAGGTCTAGTATCCGCATATCCGGCGACAGAAAACTTATTTTCATCCACGCCGTAATCTGCAAGATAATGAAGGACGTTCATTGAACGACCTGCAGAAAGCTCCCAATTGCTTAAAAATTTTGAATCAGCAGCAACAGGCGTATTGTCAGTATGTCCTTCAATTCTAAAACGCCGGCCCTTAAGTTCCGGAGATTTGAAAAAATCCGCCAATCTCAAAAGAGTATCGCGGGTTTCGTCAATATTAAGATCGGCGCTTCCCTCATCAAAAAAATTATCTGCCGCAAGCGTTATTACAAGCCCACGCTCATCACTGGTAATCGTAATTCTGTTTGATTTTATATCAGGAGCAAAAAGACTAACCGCCTTTTTCTTTGCAAGTCCGAGAGAACGTCCTTTTTCTACAGCAGGCAGAGAGTTTATTGTATTACCAAGATCAGAAAGTTTTCCTGTTGAAAGCGACATACCGCCGTTCACGGTCTCCGTCTCATTCATCTGCAGAGATTGAGTTATTGTTGCGAGCTGTGTAACATCTATTTCTGTAGGATCATAAAGCATTACGAAGAAGCAGAGCATCAGCGTAATCATGTCACCGTACGTACCTTGCCAGGCGGTTGACGGTTTCTCAGGTTCCTTCTTTTCCTTTGCCATCTTCTATTCCTTAGTCTTTAAGTACGTCTGCTTCGATTGCCTTTCTTGTAACAGGATCAAGATATGTAAGCAGTTTCTGTCCCATAATACGAGGGTTTTCACCAGCCTGGATTGCGAGTACACCTTCAATTACCATCTCCTTTGAGCGCATTTCCATAGCATTCTGAGCCAGCAGGTTCTGTCCCATAGGAGTAAGAATCCAGTTAGCCATCATAGAACCGTAAAGTGTTGTAATCAAGGCAACGGCCATGTTCGGACCGAGGGATGACTTATCTTCGAGGTTGTTCAACATACCAATAAGACCCAATACAGTACCCATCATTCCGAAACCAGGAGCATAACCGGCCCATTGGTTTATGATATTAACCCATTCCATATGGCGGGCTTCACACTGGCTCATTTCATTTTCCATGATAGTACGAATAACAGCACCATCGGTACCATCTACTACAAGACGCAGGCCGTTTCGCATAAATGCATCATCAAGGTCATCAAGTCCGTCTTCAAGGGCAAGAATACCTTCGCGACGGGCTTTGTTTGAAAGATCCATCAATTTAGAGATAAGAGTTTTTTCTCCAAAATCTGGAATTTTGAACGATTTTCCAACAATCTTAAAAACACCGACCGCCTTTGAAACCGGAGACATGATAAAGATGGCCATATAAGAACCACCGATTGTCATGAATACAGACGGAATATCGATGATACCCATAAGAGAACCACCTGAAGTCAATACAGACATGACGATAAGTGCAGCACCGCCGACGAAACCGATTATTGTTGCTATATCCATTTTACAAGACCTCTTGAGAATTTATACCAATTTTTTTTCTATAGGCTATAATTTTTTCTATTACGTCTTCAGGAGAATTCCTTACGACGATTTTTTTACCGGACAGCATAGTGAGCGTAAGATCAGGATTAGACTCCATGCTTTCTATCATATGGGGATTAACCCAATAGACCTTTCCATCCAGTCTGTTCAATTCGATCATACCTAAACTGCCACCCGTATCATTATAAGAAATCTTAATAAAGACTCCTAGTATTAGAATAACATCAATCTGTTTTTTTTTCTACGTTAATTTAAAAATCGATCAAAAACGTGGCACAATTTACAGGAATTTATAATATCTTCCTTAAAAAATCATTTAAAAATAGAATTCCACGTGGATTCAAGGCAAAGTACAACCCGTTTTCGGAAGAATAAAACTCCGCAAGAGAATTTTCCTTCCATGTATTCATTTCAGAAACAATGTTTCCAGGAACATCCTCACCGAACCGTTCTTTGTATTCCGTAAGGCTGACACCGCGCAATGTCCTTAAACCCATCATAAAGAATTCAAATGACTGAACTTCTGTTGAGAGCAGTTCCTCCTTTCCGGGGGCAGCCTCCGGCACAGGAGAATCAGAAAGCCAGAATTTTATGTATTCCTCAATATTTTTTGTATCCGTAAACCTTTTTCCTGCCGGTCCGTAAAATGAACCAGTGGCACCGGCGCCGCAGCCTATATAATCTTCCAGATTCCAATAAACCATATTATGGATGCATTGTTTTCCGGGACGTGAGAAATTAGAAACCTCATACTGTCGGAAACCATTTTCTTCCAGGATATCACGTCCGAGAAGCCACATTCTGTCAGCAGCATCAAAATCATAAGAGATAAGACCGGAATCAAGTTTTTTTCCTAAAGGAGTTTCCGGTTCAATTGTAAGGGAATACAAGGAAACGTGATCCACCGGATATTCTATCAAGGAACGGATCCCTTGGCAGAATTTTTCTTCCGTCTGACCAGGCAAAGCCGAAATCATATCAGCAGAAAAAAGTCCTTTCCATGTACAGGAAATCAGCTCCAGTGCATCCAGAACCCTGTTTCCACCGCCGCGTCTTTTTACGCCCGTAAGAACATCATCTTCAAATGCCTGAACCCCGCAAGAAAGCCTGTTCACACCGGCATCCGCCGCACCGATTAAAAAATCCTTTGTAACATCACTAGGATTTACCTCCAGCGTAAATTCCTCCGGAGAACAGATATTTTCGCTGGAAGCAAACGACAGCGCACCGGCGATTTTCTTAAGCTGAGCCGCAGAAAGCAGGCTTGGAGTCCCCCCTCCGATATAAACGGTTCTGACAGAAGAAGCACCAGAGGAAACAAACCGCACCTTAAGCTCATTGCACAATGCATCAATGTAAGAATCAGGGACATTTTTTTCACCGCAGGCTGTACTGAAAAAATCACAGTAATCACACCTTGTCCGGCAGAAAGGTATATGGATATAAACAGAAATGCAGGAACTCAAAACAGCTTTATCTTATTAAAAGGAAAATACTGGAGTATTGCAGAGGCTCTTATATCATCGTGGTCTACAGCCCCCCACAATCTTGAATCAACGCAGGAATTTCTTGAGTCACCAAGAACAAAATATTCGCTTTCCCCAAGAAGCATAGAATCAAAAGAACCTTCTGTACCTATCGAAGTATCCCAAAGCGCAGGAGCCGCATTTATACTAATGTTGTAAGGCTTTTTTACAAGTTCGAATTCTGTAAGGAAATATTTTTCCCCCGCAGGCTTTACGTACATAACATAATCGCGCATATAAATTTCATCACCGGGAATTCCTATTACGCGGCGGATCTGGAAATCATTCCCCATTCTGTGCGAAAAATTAAGTACATCAATCTGTCCGACCGTAAAGAACGACACAAATTTTGAAAAGGCTTTAGCAGGAATAGAAACGGCTTCATCATTCCTAGGAGAAAGAAGGACAACATCACCTCTGGCCACAGACTTATCAAGCGGCGTAAAAAGGACACAGGAATTCTTGACAATATCCGGCTGCATCGAAACAGAAACCTGCCTTACAGGAAACACTACATAAGAAAGAATAATATTTATGAATGCAAAGATTCCTACAACAAAAAGAACAGCGACAAAGACTTTTCTTTCAAAGTCCCGCTTAAGAGAATACGACAACTCGAACAATTCTTTATTCATACAACTAAATTAACACAAATAAGCCATTCAGGGCAACTGCATTATAAAGTATAAAGCCAAATAAAAAAAAACAGTGCTTTCATAAAAAAAAAAGATCCCCCCCTAAAAAAAAGACTTTTAAATCCATGGTCCTGCCCAACCCTACCCGCAACCGCCACATCCGGAACAACATAATTTACCGACAACAGAACAGCACAACGGAAAACTTTAAAAGACATTTTCATCTTTTTAGTCTCTCTGTTTTCCTCGCTTGCAAGCGGATAAACTATGTTCTATACTTTATACCATGGCAGATGGAAAAAAGATTATAGCTGAAAACAGAAAAGCCCGTTTTGACTACTTTATTGAAGAAACTTATGAATGCGGACTGGAACTTTTAGGAACAGAGGTCAAATCCGTTAAGAACGGCAGCATTTCTTTTCCTGACGCATTCGCCGAAATAATAAAGGGCGAAATATTCGTAAAGAATTTTCACATAACGGAATATTCATATTCGTCGATATTTAACCATGACCCGGACAGACCAAAAAAACTCCTTTTGCACCGGGAAGAAATAAAAAGAATCGAAAGAAAAGTAGAAACAAAGGGATACACACTTATTCCTCTTGATTTTTACCTTAAAAACGGACGTGTAAAAGTAACGCTCGGCGTATGCCGCGGTAAAAAACAATATGACAAACGTGCCACAATAAAAGACAGGGATATTCAGCGGGATATTCAGCGGGAATTCCGCAAGGAGCTGAACAGTTGACAAACCTCGGAAAGAGAGTTTTTGTAATAACTTCTTTTCTCATCATGTTCTGCAGTATAGTTGCGGCACAGGAAACCGTTGCTTTTTACGGGATAAAATCCACGGATGCAGACATAAACATGCTGAGCATGACAGAAGATTTGTATTACAAACAGCTTTCCGATATGCAAATTTCAGTTCTGGACAAACGCAGTGAAAATACAGAAAAGGAAGTAAATGAATCCGACGATAAATTCTTTGAACAGACCGGATGCGACTATATTTTCTTTGCAGAAATAAAAAAACTTCCGGATTCGAAATGGCTCTGCACACTGAACATGAGGAATGAATCCCTTAAGCAGACCCAAACGATTTCAAAGGAATATGATTCTTACTATAAAATCTTAATGGAATCAAAAAGTTCACTGAAATCAATACTTTCGAGCCTTCTTTCTGACAGCACAAAGCAGGAAGTATCAAAACCACTAAAAACAGACAACACACAAGCCTCCACGGATTCCATTGCAGGAACATGGACAAGTGAGGAATCGGTAAGCAAAATCGTAATAATGAGAGGAAACCGCGGATTCATAATATTCAAGAACGGTGCGACGATGAACATTTCCGTAAAATCAACTTACACAGAAAACGGCAGCACGCAGTTCAATATAACGCAGACAAGCAGTTCAAACGCTTCTTTCTTTCCTGAATTAGACAGACGACTCGCAATGGAAGCAGCCGTAACTGCAAAACCTATAGAATGGAAGCTCTGCATAAACGAAGACGGAAGCCTTGAGGGCACAAAAATCACACTCATTCAGCAGGGGGAAAACGTTCAGGAAGGAAGCGTTTCCGTAAAATGGACAAGGCAGAACTAAAGCTTTACAGCACCTTCCCTTACAACGGAATATCCGTTGTCCTCCAGTTTTACGATAGTTGACGGAACCGAAGTCTTCGAATCTCCTTCACTTACAATGAGAGCGACTTCACTTTCGAATTCAGAACAGATATCTTCAATCTTTGTAAGAACCGGGGATCCGCTTCTATTAACGCTTGTAGAATATATAGGGGAACCGCATTCTTTTATTACAGTACGAAGCCATTCATCTCCTGGACAGCGGACTGCAACAGTTTTATCAGAATTCTTTTCCTTTACAATCACTGTAAGGGGACCTGGCCAGAACCCAGAAAGTTTTTCGGGCATAATATCATCAGAAATCGATTTTAATTCCGAAGGTTCAGAAATAAGGACGATAAACGGCTTTGTTTCTGAACGTCCCTTTATAAGACGGATTTTTAAGTCTGTTTTTCCAATCACGCCGGAAAAACCATAAACAGTATCGGTAGGAAGAATCAAAACCTCGCCGTTCTTCAAAAGAGAGGCAGATTTCTTTACAGAATCTGGATCATACTTGTTGCAGATCATAAATTGGTATCCCCTGTACAGCAGTTTTCTTTTTTCTGCTTACAGTTATATTACCATTACTAAGATCAATCAACAGCATAAGAAGCCCAGAAAGAAAGAAAAAAAGGACTCCGGCAGCCTTACAAAATCGTTCCGGCAGACATTCGTACTCTTTATGAAGAAGAATTGTTCCCGTATCGTACAAAGCCTTCTCCGAAGCCTTAAGGCCGTTTATCTTTACAAGTTTTTCACCGTTTCCAACATAGTCAAGACGGCGAGCGTAAGCCGCTATAACATCACGGTCTTTCAGGAGAGCCGCATATTCAAGAGAAAGCTCATTATTTATATTCTGGATCGCCTCTGTCTGACGGGCAATCTGCATTTTCTGCTCATTAAGCTTGTTATAACTCAAAATTCCGTTGTCTCCGGCTACAAAAGCAACCATAACGTATACAAGAGTACCAATGAAAACCGAAGACAAAACTTTTATATGATTCATATAATATATATTCGGCAGAATATTTTATTTTCACCATAAAAAAAATTGTGATATAATAGTTAGAAAAGAGTGTTTTTTTAGCATAAATTTGCCGAAAATAATGTATCAAAACATCTGAACGAGAGGATTATATGAGTGATTCTATAGACAACACAAAAGAACTTGACAGTTACGGCGTTTGGGTAAAAACACCGCCTCAGGACGCATCTCTGTCATCAGATACTCAGGAAACGCAGACAGACACAGACATGCCGGATTTTTCTGACCTTGACCTTATGGCACAAACTGATGATCTTACAAAAGATGAACCATCCGTTTCAGATGACTTTAGTTTTGACGCATCGGCTACCGGAGAAAGCTCTATTTCTGATACAGAAGCAGAATCGCTGAAAAACGAAGCCGAAGATCCATTTGCTGACATCCAGGACTTCGGAATCACTGAAGAATCCGCTGCATCCCAGAATGATGAAGAACCTGCGGCCGAACAGAATTCAGACGTAGAGACAGAATTTTCTGCGGAAGACTTTTTATCAGACAATTCAACCGGAGATACTGCAGAACAGGACACAGGAACAGAAACTGAAATTTCAGCAGATGATTTCTTGTCTGACAGTTCAGACGAAAATTCCGGCGAACAGGAACTTTCACTTGATGACTTTATGGACGGAGATTTTTCTGATCCAAATCCGTCCGGAGCACCTGAATCTCATAGCGACGACGGAGAAATCTCACTTGATGATTTCTTCGATGATGATTCGTCTTCAAAAGAAAAAGAAGACGACATTACAAACGATGAAGCATTGGACATAGACCTCTCCTTTACAGAAGGAGAGGAAAATGAAGTTCCAACGGTAGACAATACAGACAGCATCTCTGATTCAGATGCAGAAGAATCTGCAGAAGATGCAGCGTCAGAATTCGATGATATGTTTGAAAGCCTTGATCAGGAAACCGGTTCTGCTCCTGCTGATACAGCTTCCGAGACAGAAGAAATCTCAATGGATGATTTCGGATTCTCTTCGGAACAGGAAGAACCAGCAGCCCAGGCAGGTGCAGACAGTTCAGATTCAGAAGAAGTAGATCTTTCCGACTTTGGAATTGATTCAAACGCAGAAGAAACAGCGGTTCATCAGGATGTTCAGGAAGCAAAGAAAAACCAGGTCGTTGACTATGATCTCGCAATTTCTGACGACGATACTAATGCCGCGGCTCCAACAGCAAGCGAAATAGAATCTTCTGACAATTCTTCTGAGAAAGAAGAAAAAGTTGCAGTTCCGGAAAATGCAACTGTTGTAGACAATTCAATTCTTGAAAGAATCATGACAGAGCTTTCAGGACTTAAATCTGAAATCAATAACCTTAAATCAGATTTTGAAACACTTAAAAATCAGGAAACAATTCCTGTTCAGGAAAAGGCTTCAACCCCACACCCTGCTGAAGAATCTGCAACGTCTGAAGAAAGTACAGACGACTCATTTGAAGCAATCGTAGCAGAAGGCGAACCGGCCGAAGAATCCGTACAGGAACAGGAGATTCCTGAAATTCCAGAACCAGAAACATCAGGATTCTTCAGCAACGATGATCAGGATGAAACAATCGCCCTTTCTGGAGACGAATTGAACAATGTAATGAACTCGGCTGATTTCTCTGAAATTGAAAGCGAAGAAATTGAAGCACCTGCAGAAGACTCAGCCACAGAAGAACAGGTTCTTGACGAAGCTGTTTCTGATGAAACTCCGGCAACAGAAATCAATGATATCCCAGAACCAGAAACATCAGGATTCTTCAACAGCGATGATCAAGATGAGACAATCGCACTTTCTGGCGATGAATTGAACAACGTAATGAATTCGGCCGATTTTTCTGAACTCCAGATCGAAGAAATTGAATCACCTTTCGAAGAAACAATTCCTTCTGAAAATTCAGCAGAAGATACACCGGCAGCTGAAGACTTCAGTACAGACTTTACGGATGAAAATCCATTTGGCGGAATAGAAGACATATCAGATACATCTGAATCCCACGGAGAAGTTGATTCAGGTCTTTCCATGAAAATGGACAACGAAATTCTTGAAGAACCTGATCTCAGCTCAATTGACAGTCCAGATTTTGAATCAGAAATTTCAATTCCAAAGGTTGATGATATTTCAGAAAGTTCAGAAAAAGCAACTGAAGAAGAAAGACTTGACAACGTTCTTGTAGAAAGTTCTGTTAATGACCTTATGGATTCTGTTTCAGAATCTGAGATTCCAGAAATGCCTGAAACAGAAGAACTTTATTCTGAACCGGCAGAAACAGACGTTGAATCAGAATCATTGGATTCTCTGCTTGATTCAAGCATGACAGAAGATGCCTTGACAGAAAGCACAGAGGACCTTGCAGCCACTGATTCTGTTTCAGAAACTACCGAAACAGCATTAGCCGTAGATGAAGAAATTACAGAACCAGAGGTAACCGTTTCCAAAGAAATTGCCGAACCATCAGAAGAATCTCCTATTGAAGAAATTCCGGAATCATTCGAACCAGATTCTGCAGAAGATGCAGAACCATTAGAAAACATCGAAACTGAAATTGCAGGTACAGTAGAAGCTGACACAGGAACATTTGAAGAACTTACAGGCGAAGATGCTTCAATTGACAGTCTGCTTGCACCGGAAGCAGACATAGCTACTTCTCTTTCAGAAGAAAACGTAGACTATCTGAATGACGGCGAAAATTTTGCTGATTCTGATGCAGAATCAATAACAAATGAGGAAAACTCCGAAACAGAAGGAATGAACATTCCTGAACTTAATGAAGAAAAACCGGAAGCCGTTTCCTCTATAAAAGATGATTCTGTTCCAGCAGATCTTAAGAACGACATTCGTTCGGTTCTTCTTTACATGGACCAGCTTCTGGAAAACCTTCCTGAGGAAAAAATTGTTGAATTTGCAAAATCCGAGCAGTTTACAACTTATAAACGTCTGTTCAACGAACTCGGCTTGTCTTGATCTTAAAGGAAAATGATCTAAGAACGCTGATCCGCTGATACGGGTCAGCGTTCTCGTTTATATGGAACAAATAGAATTTTTCACCGCAAAAAACAATTCCACTTCATGCCGCATAAATGGAACGCTTATGCATTCAGGATACAATCCGGAATCCGAAGCTGAAAAAAATGTATTTTCTACGAATGTAAATTTTCTTCCAAAATACATACTCATGCCGGAACCATGCCTTTCATATACAGCTGATTTTTTTAGAAAGAAATTTCCTTCTGCCAAATTGTGTGCAGTACGTTACTGTAATGCGTTTAAGGAATACAACACAAAATTCGATAAAGTAATCAATTTTTTTGATCCGGATAAAACAGCAGACTTAGAAACAGAACTTTCGGCATTCTTTGGAGAGAGCGGAATTCTTTACTGTCATTTTGCGGCATGGAATCCAAGTGAAAGAGTCTTTAAAAGACATTCGGATAATTTCTGGCTCTGTATAAAAAAACTCGTAAATATCAGTCAATCAGTGCTGAATACAAACGGATTTTTTTCAAAACGTTGGATAAAAAATACTGCATATTTCTTAAAATACGTAAAAAAAACCGCCGTTATAAAACGAGGTTCTTCGGACATTTTAATTACAGCAAGCGGAATGAGCCTGGGCTCTTCAATTTCTGAAATAAAAAAAATAAGGGAAAAGGTTTTTCTAATAGCCGTATCCTCAAGCTTAAAACCGCTTCTTGCAGACAGCATTATTCCTGATCTTGTAATATCCACGGATGGCGGCTATTGGGCAAAAGCACACCTTTCAGAACTTTGCAGACACAGAGAAATTCCTCTTGCACTTTCGGCTGAAAGCAATTGTCCCAAAAAGATACTTGAAACCAACACGATAATACCACTTTTTTATCCGGACGGAATAAGTGCAGGTCTTTTAACTTCGCTTGGTGTACCTTGTATTCCAGCTGAACGGAACGGCACCGTATCAGGAACAGCTGCAAGTCTTGCAATGAATATTACAAAGGGGAACATTTATTTCTGCGGTTTAGATCTTGCGCCAGGAAGCGGATTCCAGCACACAGGACCAAACGAATTGGAAATCGAAAACAGCGCTTCTGACAACAAGCTGAGAAACGCAGAATCAAGACTGACTCGTTCAAGGTTTTCCAGCACATCATTAAAAATCTATGAAGACTGGTTTGTTTCAAGAAGCAATGATTTTTCCGGAAGATTTTTCAGGCTTTCTAATAATTTTTCATATTCGAACAGATTAGGCAAAATCCGCGACATTAATTTTTCAGAATTGAACCTGAATGCCTGCAAAAATGATTTTCCTAAAATAACCTCAGCAAACAATTTGTACCACAAAATATCTGAGCTTAAAGAAAAAATTACAAAGACTGCAAATACAGAAGAATTTTTGAAGGAATGTTTTCCGATTGAATATCTTTCGTTCGAGAGAGAACCGGATCCTGAAAAAAAAGAAAAAATGCTTACTGAAATCAAAATAAAAAATCAGAATTTCACACATAAAATTCTGAAAAATTTGTAAACAGGGAATTAAAATGATTTTTGCTGATATAGTAGCTTCAAAAAGCGGACTAAAAATTCCAATTTTTTCAGACGGCAAGCCCATGCATTCAAAATATGATCCAGAAAGAGAGGCAAAAAACAGTATCTCAACAATACAGAAAAGGGATTGTTTCCTTGTTTTGGGAACAGGCGGTGCGTACCATATAAAGGAACTTGTCAGAAAATATCCTGACGCAATGATACTAGCCGTTGAAAAATCACAGGAAGATTTGGATTATCTTTCAAAAGAAATTCCTTGCGTAAAAGAAATACTTTCATATAAAAATGTAAGGATAGTATTCCCAGAATCCATAAGAACCGAGCTTTCAAAATATTTTATTCCCTCGCTTTATTCTTCATTTGAGGTTATTAAAAATACTCCATGGTGCCTTTTTAACGCACAAACTCTACCCCAAATTACAGAAAGTATAAATTCTTCATTAAGAGAAATCTCCCAGGATTTTTCAACTCAAAGCTATTTTGGAAAACAATGGACAAAAAACATAATTCAGAACTTAAAACACTGTAAGAATAACAGAAAAATCAAAATTCAAATAGAAAAAACAGCCGCAATAATAGCTGCAGGACCTACTTTGGAAAAAAATATATCAAGATTAAAGGATGAAAGAAGTCAACTTTATATAATCGCAACGGATACAGCATTCAAAATACTCTTGAAGCACGGAATTTACCCGGATGCTGTATTTTCTGTTGACGGTCAATTTGTTTCAATAAATCATTTTCTACAAACACCTGAATGTTCTCCTCTGTTCATTTTTGAACTTACAGCAAACCACAATGCAGTAAAAAAAATCACAGAAAAACAATATAACGTGATTTTTACAGTCTCTGGCCATCCGCTTGAACTGCTTGCAAAAAGCAGATCTCCAGAATCGTTCTTTCAAAATGATTCTTCTTCTGGAACTGTAACAATTGCCGCCGTTGACTTTGCTCTAAAAACAGGCTTTTCAAAAATCTTAATATTCGGTGCAGATTTTGCCTATTCAAATGGTAAAACATATTCTTCAGGCACCTATTTGGATGACCTCTATTCAATGGATCAGAAAAAAATCCGCACACAGGAAACCGCATTTTCAGCCCTTATGTACAGAACGGAACTTCAGCCTGTTTCAGAAACAAAATGCACAACAGCAATATTAGACTCATATAGAATTGCATTTGAAAACTGGATTTTAGCAAATAATGCAATTTCAAAAAAAGAAAACGAAATTTATACCGTCATCGCAGAAAAAACTGTAAAAAACGGAGAGATTCAAACAAAAGGCTTTGATTTCAACAATTTTGCGAATTTTTTAAAATCAGAAATCAAAATAATCCTGAAAGGAGACATAAAAGAGCAGCTTTCAAATCCTGTAGTCGTAAGCATATTACCACTAATCGCATATTTAAAAAAACAAAAACAGGAAACAAAAAGCTTCGAAGAATATCTGAAACTTGCTTTCAGCTTTATTGTACGATATACTAATTGACATGAACAAAAAATTTATAAACTTCTATTTTGCCGCTGCAATCTTTATTTATGTTTTTGCACTTGCACTTTTCGTAAAAAATACTTTCAGTGAATATTCAGCAGGCTCAGAACGCTGCATTACCCTTTCTGATGAATACATTAAAAATTTTTCAGAAGAAACGCTTACAAAGGCTATTCGGGAACTTGAAAAAAGCAATGACATAGCAGCTTTTTCTGTAAAACAGGACGGAAAAATGGTCGCTGCAAGAAATGAATCTTTTAATTTTGAAGAAACAACCCGATTCATTCATGCAAAAACAGCTTCTATTTCGGAAACAGAACCATCCCTTACAGTCAGCCTTGCCGTTTATAAACTGAACCCTGCTGCAATTTTTGAAAACGCAAAAAAATCTTTCTTTATAATTTTAGGCTGTACGTTATTTACAATTATGCTGATTATACTTGAACCTCTTTTTAATAAAGGTAAAGAAAAAAACAAAGATTCTGATTTTCTCGATGAAAACGATATCGAAAGTACTGTTGAAGAAGAAAACACAGGAACCAGCCAAGACGTGGAAAATAATCTTGAGGACAAAGCCGGAGCAATACCCTCAAATGAAGAAAAAAGTTTGAATCAGGAAGGAAACAGAGAATCTGCAACAACTCTAATTAAGGAAGAAGCGGATGCCGCGCTGAGTGTTAAAAATGCAGCTTACAGCGAAGCTGTCGAAGGCATTGAAAAAGAAGATGTAAAAAGCAAAGAAACTGAGGAACCGTTGACTGCAGATCAACTGCATCAAGAAAACGATGATTCTTTACAGGCGGTACAGACTGAAAAATCCACCGATAAGGAAGATTTTGATATAGATATTTTCCCAAAAGAAGAAAAAATCGAAATTCAAACTTTGGATAATACAGAAACACCCTTGAATAAAAAACTTTCTGAACTCCTGACTGATAAAAACAGGGAAATCGCGCTGTTCCTGCTATGCTATTCAGGAACAGATGAACTTATAATAGAGAACATAAAATCATTTATTACCGGTTCTTATTTTGCAGAAGATATGATTTTCAGCTATAACAGCAGTACGCTTGCACTTATTAAACCGGATACCGACATTGATGCAGCGGAAGATTTTGCAGCAGACTTCCACAATGCTCTTACAGAACAGGTAATGACAGAAAAATCTGAAATAAGCTTTAATATCGGAATTTCAAGCAGAGCAACAAGAAATATTTCGGCAGGAAGATTAGTTACAGAAGCAAACGAAGCTCTCAAGCATGCCGTAGAGGACAAAGAATCTCATATCATTGGATTCCATGTTGACATTGAGAAATACAATGAATTTATGAAATCAAAAGAATAAAAACTATTTTTCAGTTTTCTTATTTGTATCATCAGCAGAATCTTCGGCTTCTGCAAATACTTTTTCGAATTCCTGAATGCTTGAATTATCCGGGAATACTTTTTTCAATTCCTCAAATTTAGACTTTGCGTAATCCATGCGCTTGTCGGCAATAAGAACATTTATAAAATTAACCAGTATTTCTGAATTTTCAGGATACTTTCCACAAAGATATTCATATATATTTATTGCAGAAGTAATGTTACCTTCCATTGCATACAGATAAGCAATGGAAACTTGTAAATCAGTATTTGCCTTGTCGCGGCGCAAAAGCTTATTGTAAATTTTACGAGCTTCCTTGTAATTTTTTGCAAGAGCATAAGCCCGTCCCATTTTGTAATATGCCGACCAAAAAAGCGTCTTATTCTTCAATGCAATAGAATAAAATTCGATTGCCTTATCATATTTTTCAAGCTCCATATAAGAATCTGCAATATTATAATATTCAGTATAAATATTATTTATCTTTACCTGTGATTCTCCTGGAACGGGCACATGGACTGCTGTATGACAGGAAGAAAAGAAAAAAAACGCAGGCAAAATGAAAAATACAAAAGAGTTCTTATACATTACGCTCCTCCTGATCAGAGCACAAGAATTTTATAAAGCTGAGCTTTTGATATTTTTATATTTGAAACCGTAATGTGAGTATCTGAATCCCGTGTAAGCTCAGAATCAGTAAGTCCAAAGGCAAGCGAAAGCGCACCTTTAGCTGCCTGAACCATCCGCTTGTCCCTAAATTCAAATTCAAGCTGCATTATATATTGCTTATCGTTCTTTGTATCATTGTACATACGCCCGCGCACGTAAGAAAGCTGGTAATTAAGCTGTGCACCCGTCAGCATAGTCAGAAAAGACTGAGGCTTATCAGCAAAGAAATGAATTTCATCATCAGGAATTCCATTATCGTAGGACAGCCAGGAATAAACATCGCCAGAAACAGAATCTTCAGCAGTAATACTTTCCGAAGAAAAGGAAAGATTATGATATTTTTCTACCATTGCAGGCACATTTCTTCCAAAACATGCGAGAGATTCAGACGGAAACGACACAAGAGTTCCCGCTCCCTGATAAACCGTATACTTCCTCGCCTTTCCATCAGGAGCAGAAAGAGTTAAGGAATCACCCTCCCAGCCATTTTTTTTAGTAAAAGCAGATTTTACATAAATCTGGGGAAAATTACATGAAAGCGCAATCTGATAATCAACGCCTTTTCTGCTCCTGTTAAGCCCGATATAAACCGTATCTATATGAGCGATTATTTTTGATGCATCGGAATCAGATATTCCCCGGAACTTGCCTTTTAAAATCTGTTCAAGAAGAACTGAATCAACGCTTGACGGAATACGCAGATAAAATGAACTATTGCCGTCCATAACATCCAGAGGATTTACAGACGATACCTCTGGAACGGTTCTACACGCAGAAAAAACAGTTACCAGCAAAACGAATAATACAAGCCCGCAGGCCCTAATAGCCTGCGGTAGTAAAAAACTATGCTTTTTCAATAGAAATACTCCACTTCTTGTCTTCTGATTCAACGACAGTTGCATTCTGAACATTTGAATCAAATTTTACGGAAGAAGCAAGAACTTCACCAGAAACAAAGCTTTCGAACATTGTAAATGCAGCCTTAAGCTCATCATCGCCGCCTACAGTAAGATTAATGCGGTCAGTTACGTTCAAGCCGCTTTCCTTACGTAGGTTCTGGATTCCGCGTACAAGGTCACGTACATAACCTTCTTTTTTAAGTTCATCTGTAATCTTTGAATCAAGTCCGACTGTAAGAGTTCCGTCATTCAGAACCTTGAGACCATCCTTTTCTGAGCGGTCAACGATTACCTTTTCTGCAGTAAGTTCAACAGATGTTCCGTCTACATCAATTGTAAGACTTGTACCTTCAAGGATAGACTGAATCTGTTCGCTTGCAAGAGTCTGGATAACTGCGGCTGCAGCCTTCATCTTTGGTCCAAGTTCCTTTCCAAGAACCTTAAAGTTTGCCTTACAACTGTATTCTACAAGTTCATCTTCGCGATCGTGGAATTCAACCTTCTTAACGTTAAGTTCTTCACGGATTGAATCTTCCATTTCTGCAAGTACGCGCTTTTCGTTCGCATCACGAGTAACAAGTGCAACAGATGCAAGCGGCTGGCGGTTCTTAAGGTTGAATGTATTGCGGAGAGAACGTCCCATAGAAACAGCTTTCTGAACAGTAGCCATCTTGAATTCGAGCTCTTCGTTGTGCCATTTTTCGTTGTATACAGGATAATCTGTAAGGTGAACAGATTCCTTGTCCGAAACATTCTTAAGGTTCTGCCACATTTCTTCTGTAATGAACGGAATAAACGGAGCTGCAACCTGACTGAATGTCTTTAATGCAATGTAAAGTGCTTCATAAGCTTCTTTTTTGTCTGAATCGTTTTCTGATTTCCAGAAACGGCGACGGCTGCGGCGGATATACCAGTTATTAAGCTCATCTATAAATGAAACGATAGGATCAACGGCACCGCTGAAGTCATAATCATCAAGACCGTTAGTTACGTCCTTTACAAGACGCTGGGTAATAGACAAAAGCCATGCATCAAGAGGATTTGAAGGAAGCTTATCATCAAACAGATGGCCTGTCGGCTGGATTCCATCAATATTTGCATAAGTAACATAGAAGCTGTAGCTGTTCCAGAGCGGAAGAATGATGTTCTTAATTACATCACGTACACCGTCATCTGAATAGCGCAAGTCATCTGCCTTTACTACAGGAGAGTGAATGAGGAAAAGACGGAGCGCATCTGAACCGAACTTATTGATTACTTCAACAGGATCTGTATAGTTGCGCAAAGACTTACTCATCTTGCGACCGTCGCTTGCAAGTACAAGACCGTTTACAACACAGTTTTGGAAAGCCGGCTTATCAAAAAGGTGGCTTGCAAGGATTGTAAGCGTATAGAACCATCCGCGTGTCTGGTCAAGACCTTCAGAAATGAAGTTTGCAGGGAAATGGCTTTCAAAATATTCTTTATTTTCAAATGGATAATGCTGCTGGGCATAAGGCATTGATCCTGATTCAAACCAGCAGTCAAATACTTCCGGAATGCGATGCATTGTCTTTCCGCATTTAGGACATTTGATTGTGATTTTATCTACAAACTGCTTATGCAGGTCTTCCGGATAAACACCTGAAAGTTCCTTAAGTTCCTGACGGCTTCCGACACAGAGAGTGTGCTTGCAGTCCGGGTCTTCGCACTTCCAGACAGGAATCGGATTACCCCAGTAGCGGTTGCGGCTTACAGCCCAGTCGCGGCTTCCGGCAAGCCATTTACCAAAACGACCTTCCTTAATGTGAGCCGGCTGCCATTTAATCTGGCTATTTGCACGGAGAAGAGCTTCGTGATGATCTGCAACCTTAACAAACCATGAACCGATTCCGCGGTAAATAAGCGGAGAAGAACATCTCCAGCAGTGAGGATATGAGTGAACGATTGTATCGCGCTTAACAAGTTTTCCTTCATTCTTAAGGCGTGCAATGATTTCCTTATCGCAGTCTTTTACAAAGCGGCCTGCATATTCAGGAATCTTCTTTGTGAATTTACATTCAGCGTCAATCGGTTCAACTTCAGGAACGCCGGAACCGGCAAATACCTTGTGGTCTTCTTCACCGAATGCAGGAGCAATATGAACGATACCAGTACCGTCTTCTGTAGAAACGTAGTCTGCATTGAACATGCGGAAAGCGCCCTTTTCGCACTTCTGCTTTGATTCTTCTTCGCAAACTTTTGGATCTTTTAGGGAAGCAAAATACGGGAAAAGAGGTTCATATTCTGCACCGATAAAATCCTTACCTTTTGCGCGGTAAATAATTTCATAGGCAGATTCTTCCTTATAGTAAGCAGAAAGACGAGCTTCGGCAAAAATGTAGAAATCTCCGCTTTCCTTATCAAGAATCTTTACATAGTCAACTTCCGGTCCCATACAAAGCCCCAGGTTAGACGGCAATGTCCATGGAGTCGTTGTCCATGCAAGGAAATAAGTTTTTCCGTTTGCCATATCCGGGTCTTTTACTCCATCAGGAGCCTTTGTAATCTTAAAGCGAACTGTTACAGTCTGATCCTGAACGTCCTTGTATCCCTGAGCAAGTTCGTGAGTAGAAAGAACTGTTGAACAGCGAGGACAGTAAGGAAGAATGTATTTTCCTTCATAGATAAGACCTTTATCCCACAAAGACTTTGCAACCCACCATATTGATTCCATGTAATCTGGGTTCATTGTCTTGTAGTCATGATCAAAGTCTACCCAACGGCCAAGACGGGTAATCGTCTGACGCCATTCTGCTGTATATTTTAAAACTGAAGCCTTACATTTTTCGTTGAACTTATCGATTCCGTATTCTTCAATTTCATGCTTTGAGTTAATGCCGAGTTCCTTTTCGATAAGATTTTCTACAGGAAGTCCGTGACAGTCCCAACCGAAACGACGTTCTACCTTTTTTCCTTTCATTGTCTGATAGCGAGGAATAATGTCTTTTATTGTTGACGGAATAAAGTGACCGAAGTGCGGAAGACCTGTTGCAAACGGAGGACCATCAAAGAATACGTACTCTTCTGCACCTTCTCTCTGGCTGATCGATTTTTCAAAAATCTTATTGTCTTTCCAGTATTTTAATACTTCTTCTTCCTGTTTCGGGAAGTCTGCTTTTGGATCAACTGGCTTATACATTAATACATCCTCTGAGTAAAATAATTAATAATTTAGTTTAGCGAAAAAACACAATTTATTCTACTAGATGATAAAAACAATCCTTATTGATAATTTTTTATCAAAATTCATATAAAGAATTTCAATAAAAAGCTTTATATTATAGTTAGCAAATTCTAACTTTAGGAGTTCCGTATGGATTTAGCAGAAATTGATGAAAATGGGAAAGGCCTGTTATTTTTTGGTGAGACAAAAGTAGAAAAACTGGAGAAAATAAAAGGCCAGCAAAACGTCTACTTATTGGAAACGACAGCAGTTCTTGAGAGAAAAAATCAAATCAGTCCGAAACCAGGGCAATTTTATTTGATACGTAGTAAAAAGACAAATACAAATTATAATCGTCCTATAAGTGTTTATCATTCTGAAGAAAAAATCAACAATGAAGGCAAAAAAGAAATTAAAATTCAATTTATGATTCTAGAAAAAGGCCGGGGAACAAAAGAACTGTGCCATATGTACAAGGGAGAATCATTAAGCCTAATTGGTCCTTTGGGAACTCCATGGAATACAAGCGATGCAGAAAAAATCTTAAAAAGCGGCAAAAAATCTTCACCGAAAATTGCAATTGTAGGCGGAGGGATAGGAGTTGCTCCTGTTGCAAATTTTGCTTCAAGCTTGCCGGATAATTCATACGATTTTTACGCATGTTTTAAAAGCGGTTCTTATGGGCTGGAATACGTAAAAGCCGCAAATTTAAAAATTACAACAGATGACGGAAGTGCAGGAATAAAAGGAATGCTTCCGGCAGCCTTTTCCAGGGAAGCTATTATTGCAGCTGGTTACGAAATAATCTATGCATGCGGCCCTGCTCCTGCCCTTGCCTACGTAAAACAGATTGCTGAAGAGCTTAATATAAAATGCTGGATAAGCATGGAACACCGTATGCTCTGCGGACTTGGTGCGTGCCTTGGCTGCACAATAGAAACAACGGAAGGCCTTAAGCGCTGCTGCAAGGACGGTCCTGTATTTGATTCCAAAATTTTAAATTTTCCAAAACCGGAACCAAGAAGGAAACCGCTTGGAGAAGCAGAAGAACCTGATATTTCTGTTGACATTGCCGGCGTTCATTTTAAGAATCCTGTTATTGCAAGTGCGGGAACATTTGCTTTCGGACAAAACTACCGAGGAGTAAGCGATGTAGCTGCATGGGGTGGAATTGCTTCAAAAGGATGCACTCTTGAGCCAAGACCAGGTAACAAAGGCGAACGAAGCCTTGAAGTTGCAGGCGGAAACATGAATTCAATCGGACTGCAGAATCCTGGAATTCCTACATTTATAAAAGAGCTTCTTCCCGGAATGATAGGCTTAGGACCTGTTGTAATTGCAAACCTTGCTGGAAGTGACATTGAATCCTATGTAGAAGGTGCAAAACTCTTAGACAAAACCAGCTGCGATATGATTGAATTAAATATTTCATGTCCTAATGTAAAAGCAGCTGGACTGGCATGGGGGTTAAGTGCCGAAACAGCCTATTACTGTGTTTCTTCTGTAAGGGCAGTTACCAGAAAACCTCTTATGGTAAAGCTTTCTCCTAATGCTCCTGACAACAGGCCTATTGCAATTGCCTGCATTAAAGCCGGGGCAGATGCAATCAGCCTTATAAACATGGTTCACGGAGTTGCAATAGACATCGAAAAAGGAAAACCATTTTTCAATAACGTACATGCCGGATATTCCGGCCCTGGATTAAAGCCCCTTGCACTGCGCATAGTTTACGATGTAATTGAAGAAATAAATAAATTGCCGCCTGAGCAGCGGGTTCCCGTTGTCGGCATCGGTGGAATCTGTACCTGGCAGGATGCCGTTGAATTTATTATGGCTGGTGCAAGCGCAGTAGAAATCGGACAGGCAAAATTTACAAATCCTGATGTTGCACTTGATGTTGTAAGCGGCTTAAAGAATTTCATGAAGACACACGGATATAAAAAACTTTCTGAAATGCGCGGCATTGCACAGGTTAAAAATCACATGAGTGAACTTGGTTCCGGTAATGAAAAGCAAAAATATGCAGAACTTAAAAACATGGTTCTGGCAGATAAACCTGTCATTTCAAATATAAAAGGAAGCAATATCTAGTAAGCCCGAATTTAGAGCTAATAGATAGTAAATTATAAAAATAGCTTCCCGTCAAGAAACTGGTTGCAAAATCCTAGGCCAGCGTTGTACACATTTTTGTACCTCTGGAACTATATACGCTGCCTATATCGTGGCAGCACAAAAAAAAATATTTTTTGCAATCCGTTTCTTTTTTTTCACTATTTTGTATTAATTTCCTAAAAATCGACATTCAGACTAACAACAGAAAAAGGGCTTTCAGATGTATGGAAATCTAAAAGCCCTTTTTCAGTTTTCTAAACTAATTAACAATAAACAGCAAAGCCAAGATCTTAAACGTAAACAGGTCTTGACCCGACGTATCACAAACTATATTCGATGTCTATGAATTGAATTCTGCGGCAAGCTGTGTAACAGTTGCCTTTGCATCTCCATAAAGCATTACAGTATTGTCATTTGTAAACAGAGGATTTTCAAGACCGCTGAAACCGGTTCCTTTACCGCGCTTAAGGACAAATACTGTCTTGCATTCAAAGGCATTAACAATCGGCATACCGTAAATCGGAGAATTTTCATCGTGAATTGCGTCCGGATTTACAACATCATTTGCACCGATGATAATCGCAACATCAACATTGCCCATCTGAGGATTCATTTCATCTGCAGTCTTAAGCTGCTCGTAAGGAACATTTGCTTCTGCAAGAAGAACATTCATGTGCCCCGGCATACGGCCTGCGACCGGATGAATTGCAAAATTTACTTCTGCCCCATTAGCTTCAAGCTTGTCGCAAAGTTCTTTTACAGCGTGCTGAGCCTGAGCTACAGCCATACCGTATCCAGGAACAATTACAACATTTTTAGCCGCTTCAAGAATCACATAGGCATCTTCAACACTCATTGAAGCAGGTTCCTTTAATGTACCGGAAGCACCGCTCTTCTTTTTTGCACCAAAGCTCTTGAAAAGCAGGTTTGAAAATTTTCGGTTCATTGCCTTACACATAATCAAAGTAAGAATAAGACCGGACGCCCCTACAAGACATCCCGAAACAACAAGAACAGTATTATTTATTGCAAATCCGGCAAAAGCTGCGGCAAGTCCTGACAGAGCATTAAGGAATGATATGATTACCGGCATATCACCGCCGCCGATTGGAATTACAAGAGTAAATCCAAGAACAAGGAAAGTAACAACAGTTACTGCAATTCCATAGAGTTCAATATGAACAATGCCGAGCATATTTTCTGCGCCAAAGACGGAATAGACAGCAATCGATGCAAGGCCTATAAAAAAAAGAACTGCATTAATCACGTTTTTTGCTGGAATAGAGACATTTTTCTTAAATGCCTTGCCGCTGAGTTTACCCCATGCAACAACAGAACCTGTAAATGCAACTGCACCAATGGCAATGGTAAGCCCAAGAGAAACAGAAGTAAACACATCACCCTTTTCTGTAACAAAATACTGAGTCATTGCAACCAAAAGAGATGAAAGACCTCCGAATCCGTTAAAAAGTGCTACAAGCTGCGGCATTCCTGTCATTTCCACTTTTTTTGACCATACGGCACCAATAACAGAACCTAAAATAATTGCCGCAGAGATCCATAAGTAACCATTGCAAATCCAATTTTCTGCATTCCATGAACCCAAAACTTCGTTCTGGCACAAAACCGTTACAATCGCTATCAGCATACCTATAGATGAATAAAGATTTCCCTTGCGTGCAGTATCTGTCTTTCCAAGAAGTTTAATTCCTCTTATAAAGAAAATACAGGAAATCATATAGAAAATTTTAATAATTAAATCAGACATTTTTTTTCCTTAATTATGAACTCATAAGTTAATTCTTTTTTTTGAACATACCAAGCATGCGGTCTGTAACCAGATATCCGCCAACAACATTGATTGTTGCAAACAAGATTGCAAAAAAACCAAGAATCTGTCCCAAAAGACCACCTGCAGAAACAGCAAGCGCCGTTATAGAAACTGCACCTACAACTGTAATTCCAGAAATTGCATTTGTTCCAGACATAAGAGGTGTATG
>JAFOSK010000039.1 GCA_017392945.1 Treponema sp. | reverse complement strand
TAGTACTTAAATCTAACTCGTTTGTATAAAAATTCTCAATTGGAGTAATAGGAAATGCTTTCTCTTTTATTTGTTTATTGATTATCCCATCTGCACATACTGCTGCCATTTCAGAAAAAACAGAATAGGGAATTGTATTGTAACAAGAATTATTACGCATACATTTTACACTATTATCGACTCTTACAAATTCAAATAGTGCTCCGTCTTTTTCATTATGGATTACAGATTTTATTGAACATGAAGAATCTGTTCTTTCACCATCTTTATTTTGCAAAAACATTTTTCCATCAGCAAGGAGTTTCAAGAATACGTACGCTTCTGACCATTCGCCACGATTATATTTCCACATGAATGGCCTCGCATATTTTTTCTGAAATTTTTTCTATCACTTTTACTGATACCGAATTGCCAAATTGTTTATACATGTGTGTATCAGCAAGTGGCATTTTAAAATTTTCTGGAAAACTTTGAATCAAAGACCATTCATGCGGAGTAAGTTTGCGTACACCTTCTTTATTTATAGAGCCTTTTATATGTGTAACAGGAGCATAGTTAGATAAACGATTATCTATAATCAGATTTCGTTCTCGCCCCATTCCACCGCAAACAAGAGTGCCAGCAACATCATTACGATCGCGAATTACAAAACCAAAGCCATTGCCTTTTGCCTCATGACGTGCTTTATGCCTACGCAAAGTTTCTAAATAAACATCAGAAAGCCAATATTTTGATGATGGAATTGATTTTTCAATAATGTCATTAATACATTTTTTTTGAGGGCAGGGAGCTGGAAAATCAAAATTATTTATATTTAAATCATTACGAAATGCAACTATATAAATCCTTTCTCTGTTTTGAGGAACAACATAATCTTTACTGTTTAAAACCTTTTCAAAAACTGTGTATCCAACTTTTTCAAATGTGTTCTTTATTATTTTAAAAGTGCGACCATGGTCATGATTAGCTAAGCCTTTTACATTTTCACAAAATATACAGGCAGGTTTATGTTTCTCTGCAATTTCTGCAACCTCTAGAAACAAAGTTCCCCGGCAAATTCCTTTGTAATCATCATCAAAACCTTTTCGTTTACCAGCAATGCTGAATGCCTGGCACGGAAATCCCGCACAGAGTACATCAAAATGTTCTGGAATCAAGGCTTTTGTTTCATCTTTCGTAATGTCACCGAAGGGAACTTCACCGTAATTTTCGTAGTAGGTCTGTTTTGCGGCATCATCCCATTCAGAAGAAAATACGCAATGTCCACCGTTTGCCTGCATGGCAAGCCTGAATCCGCCGATTCCTGCGAACAAGTCTATAAATGTAAAAGAGGAATCTTTTTTGCTTGTGAACGGTATTTCTTTTGCTTTGAAGAATTTTTCTGCTCCGCTAAGTTTTGAGTCTTCGAAGGAAAATTTTTCAATAAGTTCTTGCCGCTTTGTTAATTTCGCATCTGAATCCTTCATCATCAGATAATGAGTAAGTAGCGCGTAATTCTCATCATTATCGTTTTGTGGAATGAACTGTTTTAGTTCTTCATAATTTTTTTTATTTCGTGAAGTTTTCGGGGGCGTTGCGGGGGTGTCCCCCGCAGAGGGGGTAGCCGATTCTTTAGATGAGGCGCAGGGGGAGACTTCCCCCTCCCTGCTTGTATCTTTTAAACCGACGTTAAAAGTGACACTTTATTCTTTGCCGTTGTAGATATTTTTCATTATCTTAAAAGCATGACCTACGGATATATTCGCGTAAGCACGAACAAACAGACAGTTGAGAACCAACGTTTTGAGATTCTTGAATTCTGTAAGAAAGAAAAACTTACCGTTGATTCATGGATTGAGGAGACAATCAGCGGAACTGTTGAGCCGAAGAAACGCGAGCTTGGAAAACTTTTGTCTTGCGTAAAAAAGGACGACCTCATCATCTGCTCGGAACTTTCCCGCCTGGGAAGGAGCCTTTTTATGATTATGTCAGTGCTGAACATCCTGATGGAAAAAGGCGCGCGGGTCTGGACCATAAAAGACAATTACAGGCTCGGTGACGACATACAGAGTAAGGTTCTCGCTTTTGCATTTGGTTTGAGCGCGGAAATAGAACGCAATTTAATCAGCCAGCGAACAAAAGAAGCCCTTGCCCTAAGAAAAAACGAGGGCAAAAAACTCGGCCGGCCTCTTGGTTCAACAAGCACAAAAAGCAAGCTTGACGGGGCGGAACTTGCGGTGAGCGTGATGATTCTTGCCGGAACAAGCGTGAACCAGATGGCAAAACTGTACGGAACTCACCGGAAGACGGTGAAACTTTTTATAAGCAGAAAGAAGCTGGATGACAAGAATAGCCTTGAGCAGTTGCAGAAAATAATGTCCGTGTAAGTGGAAAAAAAATGGGGTCTGTGGTAGAATGAAAATAAGGTTTTGCTATGGAGAAAGAACTTCTGAAAGATAAAATAGAATACACAGTTGCTCTTATAAGCGATTTTTCTAAAAAATATTCTCTTTCTACCACACAGGCATTCAACTACCTTGATCGATTTAATGCAATTGATTTTGTAAATCAGCATTACAACATCACACACACTCTCCCTTTTTCAGAGATTATAGATGATCTTGCATTATATTGTAAAAATCATGGAGGGAATCTCTAATGATTTTATATCATGGTTCAACCGTAGAAATAGAAGAAATAGATTTGTCCCTTTCCAAGCCTAACAAGGATTTTGGTAAAGGATTTTATCTTTCTGATAATTTTGAACAGGCTTTTGAAATGGCAACTTACAAAGCAGGACTCTTTGGATCAAAACCGTTTGTAACAAAATTTGAATTCGATGAGTCTCTTCTAAAAAATGGCATCTTGAAAGTTCTTTCCTTTTCCGAATATTCAAAGGAATGGGCTGATTTTGTTTTCAAAAACCGCAATCAGGAGAATCAGGATTTTTCACACGACTACGACATCGTAATCGGTCCCATAGCAAATGACAGAGTTGGAGCTCAAATCCGCCGTTTTGTTGAAGGTGATATTTCTTTTGATACTTTCCTTGAAAGGCTTAAATACATGAAGGGCGTTACTTTTCAATATTTTTTTGGCACCCAAAAAGCTATTCAGACACTTGTAAACAAAGGACTCTGCCATGAATGATGTTGAATATCAGATTGAATGTACCACACGCGATCTTGCGACATATCTTGTAAGGGATTTTTCTTTTAGCGTGGAACAGGCCTTACGTGCTGTGTACAACTCAGAACTCTACCAGAAACTCTGTGACCCAAAGACAGGACTTTACTTTCAAA
This sequence comes from Treponema sp., assembly GCA_017392945.1. GTDB lineage: Bacteria > Spirochaetota > Spirochaetia > Treponematales > Treponemataceae > Treponema_D. The sequence goes on along the minus strand of JAFOSK010000039.1, from coordinate 8,909 downwards.
GTCCGCTTTATGTGTACGATTATTTGAAAAACGAAATCAAAACAGGAAAACTTCAATGAATATTAATCCAATCGAAGAAATGAAAACAAAAAACATCACTAAAAACGTCGGTTTAAAATATCCCATCCCTGCAACAATGGTACTGTAAAATGGAATCAGCACAATTTGTTTATAACGGAACTACCCGCAATTTTTACAATACACTTGTTGAAAATCTGCAGCAATGTAATGAATTTAAAATCAGCGTTGCTTTTATAACTTACGGAGGCTTGCAGGTTCTTCTTGAAACGCTGGCAGAACTTTCAAAGAAAAATATTCCTGGCGAGATTCTTACGACCACCTATCAGAACATGACTACTCCCGCAGTCTTAAAGAGGCTTGCTGAATTTCCAAATATCAAACTAAAAGTCTATGTTCCGCCGACAGAAAATGAAGGCTTTCACGCAAAAGGATATCTTTTTCATAAAACTTTTTCTAACTCAGACCAGTGGACTGTAATCATAGGTTCCTCAAACATAACCGGCCGTGCATTAAAAACAAATGTTGAATGGAATGTTCTTCAGAATGAGCCGACAATGGAGCTTCAGGAACCAGGAGTTTTTACGAAATCTGTTCTTGAGGAATTCGAAACACTTTGGAAAAGTCCATGGGCTAAGGAATATTCTGATGAATTCTTACTTTCCTACCGGGATTATCTTTCAAGGATAAAGTCTGATGTAAAAGTCAGGAAGGCTAAAGAACTTTTTTCTTACGAAAGGGCGCAGGCAATTCAGCCGAATGCAATGCAGCAGGAAGCAATAGTAAAACTTGCAAGGCTCCGAAAAACAGGGGCGAAAAAAGCCCTCGCAATCGCCGCAACTGGAAGCGGAAAAACTTATATGTCTGTCTTTGATGCCATGCAGGTAAAACCTAAACGGCTACTTTTTATTGTCCATCGCGAAGATATTCTAAAAAAAGCAAAAGAATCATTTGACACCGTTTTTGGTGCGCTTGGAAAAAACTATATTTCAGGATTTTACACAGGAAATCAGAAAGATAAAAACTGCGACTTTCTTTTTGCAACACGCGACACGATGAGCCGGCATTACGAAGATTTTTCCACGACTGATTTTGATTACATTGTAGTTGACGAAGCTCATCATGCATCAAGCGAAAGCTATCAGAAAATTCTTTCATATTTTAAGCCGGACTTTTTGCTTGGACTTACGGCAACCCCGGAAAGAAGCGACAACGGGGACATCTATTCAATTTTTGACAATAACGTTGCTGTGGAAATCAGGCTTCGGCAGGCACTTGAATACAATCTTATCTGCCCTTTTCATTATTTTGGTCTGACTGATGCTGAAGGAATCGATTATACAAAAATCAAAGCGGAGCCGGGAACAAGCGAATACACAGAAGAAATTGCAAAAATGCTGATGGTCTCTCATCGTGTGGATTATATCATTGAAAAGATGAAATTTTACGGACACGATGCGGACAAGCCGAAAGTTTTAGGATTCTGTCAGACTATAAAGCATGCCAAATATATGGCAGAAGAATTTAACAAAAGAGGAATTGCTTCCGTTGCACTTTCAAGCGAAGACAATAAAAGCATAGATGAGCGCATTGCCTTTACAAAACGACTTGAAAATGATGAAGACGTGCTGAAAGTGATTTTTACAGTCGATTTGTTTAATGAAGGAATTGATATTCCGAGCGTGAACACAATTCTTATGCTCCGTCCGACAGATTCTTCGATTATTTTTATACAGCAGCTCGGACGAGGACTTCGAAAACTAGCCGACAAGGAATTTGTAACCGTTCTTGATTTTATCGGAAATTATAACAAGTCATTTTTGATGGCTATTGCCTTGAACGGCAAACAGAATTTTGACCGGGACTCCCTGAAGCTTGAAGTTCAGACTGATTTCGCAGATTTGCCGAACGGCACATACATTCACATGGATAAAATCACAAAGGAGCAGATTCTTCGCCAGCTTGAAAGTGAAAAATTCATGTCCATGAAATACATGAAAGAATCTTACCTGAATTTCAAGCATGTTTGTGGCGGAAACATTCCTATGCTTGTCGATTATCTTAAGCATGACGGAAGCGTAGATCCAGTAAGATTTTCTCAGTTCAACCCAAAATTCAAAACATATCTCGAATTTGTTGCTGATATGGAAAGAGACACGCATCCAGAATTTGACTTAATTTTACAAAAAGAATCATTCAAACAGTTTATGCGTCTCCTTTCATTTTATTCACCTGCAAAAAGAATCGAAGAATTTGTAATTGCGGCTGTACTTTTGGAAAACAATTCTCATTCTGCAAGTATTCAGGATATTTCTGAGGCTTGTAACAAATACCTTGATGTAGTTTCTGAAGAAAATATCCTCCACTCTTGTCAGACTTTAAGCGGAAAGTATTTTGACTCAAGCGAACTTTCCAGATATGAAAAAGCCTTATTTTTATTCGATGGAAAATCAATTTCTCTTAACAAAGAAATTAAAAAATTGCTTTCATCTGAACAATTGTGTTTACTCTGGCTTTCAGACTTGATTCAATACAATCTCATGCGATATCAGGATGAATTCGGTGCAAAGAATTATGGATTTCCATTCTTCAAACTTTATTCTGACTACTCAATGCGTGATACGGCCCTTTTGTGTAATTATACAAAAATTCATTCGTCTTTCCGAGGACAAGGGTTAATTACTTCTGCTAAACCTGATTACTTTATTTTTGTGAATCTTCATAAAAATGCAGACATAAAAGAATCAATTAATTATAAAGATAAGTTTATTTCTCCTGGGGTTTTTCAGTGGCAGTCTCCGAACAGCACCACCCAGGATTCAGAAATCGGAAAAAACATCATATATAGTTATAAGCGTGGAATTAATTTACATTTATTTGTTAGAAAATTTGAAGAAGTCGAGGGCGTAACCCAGCCTTTTGTTTATCTTGGGAAAGTAGTTCCATTTTCTGACAGTGCAGAAGGCAACAAACCTATAACAATACAATTTGCTCTTGAAAACCGAGTCCCTGATGAATTATATTTGGATTTCAAGACAAGAACTGATATGCTAGGAAAAGAGGAGAATGCATAACATGAAAACTATCACCGTAAGCGGAGCCGTAATCATCCGTACAAGAGAGGTTTCGACAGGCTCAACCAGCGTAATCAAAAAAGAAGTCTTCGCAACCCAGCGCGGCTACGGCGATTATAAGGACTGGTGGGAAATCCCCGGCGGAAAGATTGAAGAAGGCGAAACTCCGGAACAGTGCATTGAGCGAGAGATCAAAGAAGAGCTTGCCACGGAAGTTCACGCAGAAAAAATTCTCGGCGTTGTTGAATACGACTACCCTGCATTTCATCTTACGATGCAATGCATTTTGTGCTCAATCGTGAGCGGGAAGCTTGAGCTTCTGGAGCATGAAAATGCCTGCTGGCTGGATGAAGAAAATCTCCGCACGGTAAAGTGGCTTCCTGCAGACGAATTAATACTTGATAAGATTGCAATGCTTTTGCGAAGTAAAAACTCGTAGACAAGTCTTAAGACTTGTCCGCTTCCTGCAGACGAATTAATACTTGATAAAATTGAGATGTTTATAAAAATCGTAGAAAACCATGCCCGTTCATTGATTTTACAACTTCCCCTCTTACAGAAGTAAAATTTGCAGATTTTATAGCAAGCCCGAACTGTTTGTCTTAATGCGAGAATATTGTTATCTGCAAATATTATTTCAGTTCCCTGTACATTCCTTCAAGTAATTCTTTCATAAAATCAGGGTTCTCGAATTCAGATACAAGAAACATAAGAGTTTTGCTTCCTTCGTAGGGATATTCAAGCGGACAGTCGGCAAGGAGTCTTTTGGAAGTTTCCGTCTGTTTTACGAGCAGGCGATTATCGCAAATATCACCGAAAAGCTTTCCGTTGTAGTAGAGGCAGTATTCTCCCATCATCTTTCTGGAAGTAACTTCGCCCGCTTTATTCAGGCATTCCATTACATAATCATGATATTCTTTTGTTGTTGCCATGTGTCGTCCTTAATTATCTATGTCCATAAAGAAGTAATAAACATTGGAGATGCATCACTACTCTTTGTAAATCCACAGTTTTCATAAAAATGAGCTTCTTTATCATAGGCAATTACGGCTATTCGTAAATAATCCTTGTAGTGCTGCTTAACCATATCAACTAGGGTTCGCCCGATTGTTTTTCCGTGATACTTAGGATTTACAAGAAGATAATGAACGTATGCATTCATGATACCATCATCCATAGCACAAATCATACCTATAAGCTTATCTCCATCCCATGCAGAATATACGGTTTTGAAATTCTTCATAGCAATAACAAGTTTGTCCGGATAATGACCAGAAGACCATTCAACTGAAAGAAATAAATCTTCCAGTTCAGTTGCTGTAAAATCTTTGATTTCTTTGTATTCAATCTTCATATTATCTGTCCCCTATAATAATGCAGCCAGTTTCTTTCCACACCAGACACCTGCAATACATCCTACTACACTCAAAGCTACATAAAGACCGCATAAACCGTAGCTTCTGGTAGACAGAATGCTATAGGCTTCCAGACTGAAGGTTGAAAATGTTGTAAATCCGCCGCAAATGCCGGTTTTCAGAAACAGCATGGTGTTTTTAGAAACGTTTCGGCTTTCTGCAATTCCTACGATAAAGCCGATCAGAAGTGCACCGAGAAGGTTTGTTATCAGTGTGAGAATCGGAAACTGCGATTTTACAGGAATAAGGCTGATTGCATACCGGGCACACGCTCCTACTGCACCGCCTAATGCTACGGATATAAAGGTCATTTTTGGCTCCATTCCTTCTTCAGAACTGCATACTCGTAAGTATTTTCGTAAATCGGATTTCCCTCTTCGTCATTCACAAAGGAAACAAACTCCTTGTAGAGCCCTTCCCTTCGGAATCCAAGTTTTTCAAGAAGCTTCTGACAGCTGATGTTGTAATCTTCTGTGTAGGCATAAACACGGCGGGCACCGCATTTTTCAAAAAGATATGTGATGTAAGCACGGGCAGCTTCGGTCATGTAGCCTTTATTCTGATAGCGTTCATTCAGCATCCAGCATGGAGAAAAGGTGTCTTTTACTGATTCTGATGGATCTGAGCCTTCCGGATGTGCAAAGATTTCTCCGATAACTTTTCCAGTTTCTTTCAGCTCAATTGCAAAGTAATTGCTGTCTCCAAGACGTTCTTTAAGAATCTTAGCGGCTTCATCGCGTGTTTCTGTTTTCATATCCATAAAACAGTGAATCGTAATTTCACTAAGATATTCGTAGAGGTCATCTAAATCTGTTTCTTTGAATGGCCGTAAAACCAGACGTTGGGTTTCTATCATATTTTTACCTGTTAAATTAGTGATTGTGATGTTCTCCGTGGTGATTGCATTTAGCTTCAAAGTTTCCTTTGAGTTCGCCTTTTGCAAACTTTTCGGCTGCTTCATCTGCAGAACCTGTGATGCCTGGAACTTCCTTTAAACCTGCTGCGGCAATGGCATCAATAGCACCCTGCCCTCTGTTTCCCAAAATCAGAGTTTCAACTCCAAGGCTCTTAAGGTATGGAGGCAGCGCATGATGTCCGTTTCCGCCGTTATCGATTACTTCTGAAGAAAGAACTTTTCCGTCTTCGATTTCGTAAATCTTGAAATACTGTGTTTTTCCAAAGTGCTGGAATACGTTTCCTGTTTCTTTTTCGTAAGTTGCTGCGATTTTCATAGGGCCTCCAGATGAAATCTCTGTTATCACATTGAATTAATTTCTTATATCTTATATCATTCACACTATAACATATTATAGTGCCGTGTTGCTACCGAGTAACAGGAATAACACTTTTCTTTATCGTTAGGTCTTTGAAGATAAGGAATCTGGAGGTAAGGAAATGCAGTGGATTATGCTGGCATTGGCCGGCGTTCTGGAAGTTACCTGGGCATGTGCAATGAAGTTCTCAAACGGCTTTACAAAAATCATCCCATCAGTAATCACATTTATTGGTTATATTGCAAGTGCATTGTTTCTGTCATTGGCCCTTAAGAAACTGCCGCTTGGAACGGCTTATGCAATGTGGACCGGTTTCGGAATTACAGGAACTTCCCTGCTTGGAATTTTTCTTTTCAGCGAGAAATTATCACTTCCTCAAATTATCTGTATTATACTGATTTTAGTCGGTATTGCAGGATTAAAACTTTTATCAAAAGAATAAGGAGCCAGTTATGTTCAGACCAATGAGAAGATTCAAGCAGCAGATTCCAAACGAGAAATGCATCGAAATCCTCAAATCTGAAAAACGGGGAATCCTTTCTCTGATTGGTGATGACGGATATCCTTACGGTATTCCGCTCAGTCACTACTACAATGAAAAGGATGGAAAACTTTATTTCCACGGAGCAAAAGAAGGTCACAAAATCGACGCAATCAAAAATTGCAATAAGGCTAGTTTTTGCGTTATGGACCAGGGCTTTAAGAAAGACGGCGACTGGGCTTTGAATATCAACAGTGTTATTGCTTTCGGTAAGATTGAACTGATTACTGACATCGAACAGGCAAAAGAAATCTGTACTCACCTGGTTCAGAAGTTTACTGATGATCCAGAATATCTTGAAAAGGAACTTGCCAATGCCTTGAGCCGCGTTCAGTGTTTTGTACTGACAATCGAACATATGACCGGCAAGCTGGTGAATGAGTCGTAATTTACTGAACTGCTAAAAACTCAAAGGCGCGCTGAAGATCTGCCTCGTAATCATTTTCAATCAGAATAACTTTTTCGCCGGCTTTCTGAAAACCTTCTATATTTTTTTGATTATCATATTTCAAAGTTTCGGCACTTAAATCGCTGTCGTCCAATCGTGATTCTATAACCGAGGCATAGTTTTTGATTTTATCGAAATTTGAATCGATATAAGATGCGGTCATGGCCAGACAGAGAAACTGTATGTATTTTTGATATTCGGCATCAAAATCTTTTCTCCAGTCAAAAGGAACATAGCAGCCTTCAACAATCATATTCTGATTATTCTCGATTGCGGTCTTTATCATTTCCCGCACAATCGGCCAAAGGTATGGGGTTAATTTGTCATCATCCATAGGGGTAAGTGCAGTGTTTCCGCTTCGAATCAATCCCATCTTCAAATGATCAATGCTAAGACAAGGCATCTTGTATTTTTCAAGCAGTTTTTGAGAAAGATATGTTTTCCCCGTGTGGGATGTACCTGCAATCAAGATAATCATAATTAATCCTTCAGTGGTGGATGACCTAAAAATTGCTTTCGCAATTTTTTTAACGGTCTTCTATTTAACACCGGCCGCCAGCGGCCTTACACATTTAATAAACCGCAGCTGGGTCTTATCATCAACATAACCCTGAGACCTGTAAAACTGATGTGCCTGAGTACGTGTGCTGCCGGAATTCAATCGTACTGTATTGATTTTATGTTCGAGTGCCCACTGCTCTGCCCTCTTCAAAAGTGCGCTGCCAATTCCCTGACGCCGGAATTCTGATGATACGGCAAGTCCAAGAATATTCGACATTGAAGGAAAATACAGTACATCATATTTTTCAATATGGATTACACCGGCAAGTCGGCCCTGCACTTCCGCAACAAAAACTGCTTCCCTACTGTCATCATGGCCGGCAAACTGTTTTTCAACAATTTCCTGCGTGCATTCTGCGTATCCTAAATCATTTTGAAAAAGACTGCACATTTGTAGAATGTCAGCAGCTGCAGCCTCACGGATTATTATATCATTCATATCTATTCCTTCCTCGAGCAAGAGCAAGTGCGAATAAAACAAGTATAACAAAAATAATTGATTTTGAAACTAAAAAGAGAATTCCCTATAAAACAAAAAATTATACTATAACCTTGTTCTGCTTTAGCCACTTATTACAGCGTTTGTAATCCGGGAAAATGCGGAGTACTTCATCATAAAACTCTTTTGAGTGATTCATGTGTCGGTGTCGATAAATCTCCACCCCTGCTGTAGAACGATAATCCTAAAACAACCCTTACGGCTTGTTTTTTAACGGATTTTCGATTTTAGCAGGTGGCATAGTTCGTGAACTACCACGCTGTCCAGAACTTCCGGCGGCATCAGAACCAGAAGGCAGTTGAAATTGAGATTCCCGTCTACAGAACAGCTTCCCCAGCGCGACTTCTGCAGGCGGATAAAGATGCGGTTATAGGAAATCCCAGCCATTTTGGCGTAGTACTCTACCCTTTGCGGAATTATCACCCTCGCCTTTTTCTTGATTTGTCTGATGTCTTCTTCTGTGAGCGGGCCCATGGAGTCAGCCAGTTTCGACTGCTTTTCCACCTTTTCAATCTGCTTTGTAATCCAGTCTTTTTTTTCGCGGATAAAGTTTTCTGCCATGAAAGTCGGTGTTCCAAGCGGCACTTTGACGATGATTTTTCTGTTATCTGCCACCTGAATACTTATTGAGCGTCGTCGGGATTTCTGGATTACGTAGGTGATTTCCATGGATACAGGAAAGATAATAGCATTTTTCCTGCTTATGCAATAGCCGCTCTTGCTCTTGCCGTGGCTTCCTGAGTCAAATCCTTTATGATTTCGCTGGCGATAATCAGGCCGGCGACAGAAGGAACAAATGCATTGCTTCCAGGAATATCGCGGCGCTCCGTACACTTGTGCTTGGTTCCCGGTGGACAGATACAATGCAGACGGCAGCTGATTGCCATATCCTCAATTGGACGCAGAACTTTTTCGGTAGAATATACAACTTTTACGTTCTTTATTTTCCGCTTTTTACATTCCTGACGCATTACCCTTGCAAGAGGACAAACTGAAGTCTGGAAAATATCAGCTACCTTAAACTGTGTCGGATCCATTTTGTTTCCGGCTCCCATACTGGAGATGATTTTAGTCCCGGC
>JAFOSK010000038.1 GCA_017392945.1 Treponema sp. | reverse complement strand
GTACAGAGCACTTTAGTGATAATATAGACGGAAGTGACTGGAAGCTTTTGGAAGAAGTAATGAAAGTATAAATTTAGTGCTATACAAAAAATAAAGATATACTATACTATCTAATTGTTGGAAAGACCATAGTTTAGGCGGCGTCTCCCGAACTCTAAATCCAGCTTGCTGGAAATTTGAAAACGGGAGGCTTGCATATGACATGTGAACTGATAATCGCAATGGTAACTTGCGTTGCTACGGTAATCGGCACTGTTATGGCAGTTCTTTCATACTTAAACAATAAGAATGAGTAGAAACAAAAAAGCCGCCAACGTCCTCGAAAACTTGACGGCTTTATAAGTCAACGTGGAGACGACCAAATAAACTTTGGTCTTTCCTTTCTGTTTAGAATATACCATACAGATTTGATATCGTCAATTTTTATCTATGATTTATCCTGCAAATCGAGCGAATGCGAGATTTGTCGGGAATGAAATTAGTTTGAAACGCAAAAGGGAAGCCCGAGGGCTTCCCTTTTGTCGTTATCATGACGGGTTAGATTGTATGTCGCAACCTAACGGTTGCTTACCGAGTTTGCCTTACGACAAACTCGCACATACATTAAGCTTTATTCAAGCGTGCTTCAAGGTCGTGTCGCAGCCTTGCGGCTGCTTACCAAGTTTGCCTACCGGCAAACTTGCCATAACTATGCTTTATTCAAGCGTGCTTCGAGATCGTCAAGGATAGCTGTAAGTTCTTTTGGAAGATGCTTACCGAACTTAGGATAGTGGTTTTCGCGAACGTCTTTAACTTCTTTCTTCCAGCCTTCAACGTCAACTTTGAGGATTTCTGGGAGAGTTTCTTTGTAGTAGTCAGCAAGACCGTCTGTGTTCAAAGCACCATCTTTTGGCATAAGTCCGATTGGTGTGTCTACAGCATTGTCTACGCCGTTACAGCGGTCGAAAATCCATGCAAGGATGCGGCTGTTGTCACCGTAACCTGGCCACATGAATCCACCTGGAAGTTTGTCGTTATTTTCGTCCTTGCGGAACCAGTTAACGTAGAAAATCTTTGGAAGAAGATCTTTATCTTTTGCAGCGTTACCAACATCGATCCAGTGCTGGAAGTAGTCACCCATGTTGTATCCACAGAATGGGAGGATAGCGAATGGGTCACGGCGGATTTTACCAACTTCTGCAGCGTTGATTGTAGAAGCAGCTGTGATTTCTGAACCTACGATAGATCCAAGGAATACACCGTGGTTCCATGAACGAGCCTGGTGTACAAGAGGGATAGTAGATGGACGGCGTCCACCAAAGAGGATAGCAGAGATAGGTACACCTTCTGGAGATTCCCAGTCAGATGCGATACATGGACACTGCTTAGCAGGTGCTGTAAAGCGTGCATTTGGGTGAGCCATTTCTTCGCCCTTAGGAGCCTTGTCCTTAGGGAATGCTGGACGAGTCTGTCCTTTCCAGTCAACGAGGTTACCCTTTGCAGGATATCCGATTCCTTCCCACCAAACGTCGCCGTCTTCTGTAAGAGCACAGTTAGTGTAGATAGTGTTCTTTTCAGCAGAGATAAGAGCGTTCTTGTTGCTTTCTGCAGATGTTCCTGGAGCAACTCCGAAGAATCCTGCTTCTGGGTTGATAGCGTAAAGACGTCCGTCCTTTCCGAACTTCATCCAAGCGATATCATCACCAACTGTTTCAACCTTCCATCCTGGAATAGTAGGAATCAACATAGCGAGGTTTGTCTTTCCACAAGCTGATGGGAAAGCACCTGTAACGTATTTAACTTCACCCTTAGGGTTTGTGAGCTTAAGGATAAGCATGTGTTCAGCAAGCCAGCCTTCTTCGCGGGCGATTACTGTAGCAATGCGGAGTGCGAAACACTTCTTTCCGAGAAGAGCGTTTCCGCCGTATCCAGAACCGTAAGACCATACGAGGTGTTCTTCTGGGAACTGGCTGATGTATTTGTGTTCAACGTCAGCACATGGCCAAATGCCGTTGTCTTTTTCACCATTGTTAAGTGGTTTACCAACTGAGTGGAGACATGGAACGAAGTTGTCATCAAGGTACTGCCAAACTTTTTCGCCGGCACGAGTCATGATGTCCATGTTCAATACAACGTATTCAGAGTCTGTAAGTTCAACACCGTATTTTGCGATTGGTGAACCGAGTGGACCCATACAGAAAGGAATTACATACATTGTGCGTCCGTGCATACAACCTGTGTAAAGACCTTTCATAGTTGCTTTAAGTTCTTTTGGATCAATCCAGTGGTTTGTAGGACCAGCATCTTCTTCTTTAACTGAAGAAATGAATGTGCGGCTTTCTACACGAGCAACGTCACTTGGAAGTGAGCGGAAAAGGAAGCAGTTTTCTTTCTTCTTCAATGGTGTAGCAAGACCAGCGTCAACACATTTCTGCATCAAGCGGTCGTATTCAGCAGTTGTACCGTCAACAACAACAACGTTGTCAGGTTCACACATCTTAACACATTCTTCAATCCATGCCTTGATTTTGGCATTCTTGATTTCGTTTACTGTCATTAGTAACTCCTATATAAGTCGGAAAAGCGGTTGAGCCATCTCTTCCGAAATTTACGCTTTGGATTAATAATACACTTTTTTTTTTTTATATTCAATGCGCGGAAGCTATATTTGCAAACGTTCCTTCCGCAGCCCGCTGACGCTCGGTCTTTTAAGGCTCAGTTCGTGCCGCCCTGAACCTTAAAATCCTTGCCTCCGGCAACTGCTCCACGAACGCGCGGGGGTTATCCCAAGACTTGTTCATATTTACGCAAAATTCAGCTGTTAAAATCTTTTGTTGAGAAATATGATAATCATTTTCATATTGACAAATTAAAAAGATATTATTAATTTGATAACCGTTTTCAAATTGATTATGAGAATAAGTAAAAATAACAGAATATTGACATTTATATGTGCCGTTTTTCTTTTTTCGGTAGTAAACGGGATTCTTTTTCAGAGAAGTCATTTTGCGCATGACTGTAAAGGAGAAGACTGCCCCACATGTGCGCTTATCCAGGCAATTTCAAATTCTGTCCTGTCTTCAGATTTTTCAAAAATTAAAAAAAATACTGATTTTAAATTCTGTATTTTAATTTTCATAACCTTTATTCATATAGAATTTCTAATTTTTGATACTCCGGTAAAGAAAAAGATCAGACTGCTTTTTTGAAAATTCCTTGCGGAGAAAATCAGCTTTGTACATTCATTGAGGCAATAAAATTGAAAAGAAAATTTCTCATTATTTTTGGTGCTATTTTTGTTTTAGCACGTAGTTTATGTATCTATGCAGAGGATGACGATGTAATAGTAGTCAGTGCGTCAAAAGCAGAAGAAAATCAGGATTCTGCATCTGAAAAGGTACATGTTATATCGGATGAAGATATAAAGAAATCAGGCGCAAAAACTGTTTCTGAGGCTCTTGGAACTGTTCCTGGAGTTGTCGTAAGTTCCGCAAATTCAAAAAGCCGTTCAAGTTCCGTTATGATGCAGGGATTTGAAGGTCAGTATGTAAAGGTTCTTGTTGACGGAGTGGCACTCCCAGGGGACAGCGGAGGAAACGTATATCTTGAACGTTTCCCTGTAGAAAATATTGATCATATTGAAATTGTACAGGGGGCCTCATCGGCCTTGTTTGGTTCCGATGCAATGGGCGGTATTGTAAATATCATTACAAAAAAACAGGCTGTTTCACAGGAAAAAGCAAAAATTTCTGGTTACATTGGAGAAGAATTTTCAACGGATATAAGAAACTTTGTAAATGCCGGAATAGGTTTTGCAGGAAAGCATTTTACTTCGTTTTTCAGTGGGTCTTTTGATCAGCAGAAGGGAATAAGCGAAAAATCTTTTGATCCGTTCATTGGTTCTGTTGATGAAACTCAGATTCCAAAAAGCCGCTTAGGCTATGCGGACGGAAAAATGTCCTGGAAGCAGGATTCTTGGAATATAGATGTTTACGGTTTTTATTCTGATTATAAAAGGGAAACCACAAATGTTGGAATTTCCAAGAATAAGAAATATATTTCCGATTCTGATTATTTTGAGCGGAGGGCAGGAATAACTCTGTCTGGAAAAAAGCAGTTTAATGATTATTGGGAACTCTCTGCTTTTGCGAGCGGTAAGCGGCATGATTCCGGTCTGGATGAAGTAAAGCGTCTTAGTTCAACAGAAGCTTCCAGCAAGGATGCAACAAATTATGAACTTGAAACTGAATTACGGGCTCTATGGACACCGAATCTCTATAATCGTGCAGTATTTGGGTTTAACGGAAAATTTGAAAAAGAAGATAACAATTATTTTGAAAACGAAAAAAAACAGGTTCTTCTCAGTATGTTTGCCCAGAATACCGTTGATGTTTCCGGCGGTGATGAAAAGCTTATGATTGTCCTTGGAGAGAGACTTGATTTTCAACCGGAAGTTGACGGAAGCAAGCATTATTTGCAGGGAACTCCAAAAATCAGTCTGTGTATCAAACCTTTTGACTCTTTTACAGCAAGACTTTCTTATGGAATGGGATTCAAAGTTCCTAGCCTTATGCAGAAATATTATGTTTTCTATCATACTCATGGGAACAGCGGCTTTTATATTTATGGCAATGAAGATCTTTTGCCAGAAGTTTCTCATGGTTTTAATCTTTCGTTTGATCAGTTTTTCGGTAAGTATCTTTCAATATCGGAATCCGGATTTTTCAATTATCACAAAGATATGATTGATACAGAAAAAATTACGGAAGGAAAAAAATATTTCTATCGCTATACCAATATCGGGGAAGCTGTTACTTATGGAGCAACCTTCGGAATAAACGGAAAATTTGACCGCTTTGGATTTAAAGCCGGATATGCATTTACCGGAGCAAAACAGATAGATGATGATGAATATACGGATCTTACTTATAGGATTCCCCATCGTGTAACGGCTTCTGTTTCATATCTTGTCCCGGTTGCAGAGACTCTGGTTTATGTAAACGGTGAATGGAATTCGCCTCAGCTAGTATCAGCAGAAGATGACACTTATTCGCCGGATTACCTTATTCTGTCTGCAGGAATAAATAAAAAATTCTGGAATGACAGGATTGATCTGCATTGCCGGACAGAAAACATTCTGAATAATGCACATTTTATTGAAGGTTCAGGCGGTGAAAGTCAGAAAGAATTTTTTTCAATGTATAAAGGCGTTGTATTCAGCTTTGGCGGCAGAGTAAATTTTTAGTTAAATATCCTTGATTTTTTGTTTGATTATTTTTACTCGAAATCAAGGTTAAATATCAATTTTTTATAATTTTAAGGGAGCATAAGATGAAAAAAAAATTTCTTAAAAACTTCGTATTGTTTATGATTATAACTGCAATGAGTTTGCTTTGCGTGTCATGCAAAAAGGAAAATTCTTTGAAAAAAGAAATTATAATGTGCAGTTATGGGGCTGATGTAAAGAATTCAATTCCATTTACGCTTGGCGCAATAGAAAAGGCATTGCAAAAAGCATATCCAGAATACAAGGTTGATATGTGCTTTACGTCTGAGCATATAATTAATTACCTTAAGGAACATGACAATTATATAGTAAAGAACATGAATCAAGCTTTGGATGAAGCTGTAGAATGCGGAATTGAAGATGTGGTTGTTCTGCCGGTATATTTTCTGGATGGAGTTGTTTTAAAATCCGTTGTAAAAGAAATTATGGAATATCAGCCAAAGTTTAAAAAACTTTCTGTTGCAGACTATCTTATGGCTTCCGACAGAGATTTTGAAGATATAGCTGATGTTGTCATAAAACGGACTGCTGAATACAATTCAACGGATACTGCAATCTGCATTGCAGGACACGGAACAAGTTCAGATACAAATTCAAATTATTTGAAATTTCAGAAAATAATAAGAGAAAGAGGAGATGGATTTTATCTTGTAGGAACTTTGGATGCAGATCCTACTGTTGACGATCTTATTGAAGAACTTAAGAAGAATTCGGAAATAAAGAATGTGCTTATAGTCCCTCTTATGATTGACGGCGGTGGGCATATAACTAATGATATTGCAAGTGATGAAGAAGATTCCTGGAAATCAAAATTCCTTGCAAACGGAGATAATGTTGAATGCGTAATGGAAGGT
>JAFOSK010000037.1 GCA_017392945.1 Treponema sp. | reverse complement strand
TCTAGTTCGTGACGCAACTTAAAACTGTGGGCACGCAAAAGCGTTCCCCCTTTCCCCCCGCCGCGGGGCATCCCCCTTTTCCCCCTTCGTAAAAAATAAGGAATGTTATTGAACCGCTCTTGGGGGGCAAGGGGGCACCCTTTTGCTCAACATTACAGTTGTCCCGCTTTTTTAGATGCTCAATTGGTTCTACAAGTGGCGGCTGTGGGGATATTCTTTCGTATGTGAAGTATTGCCTCAATCGCACAGGGACAAGCCCTGCGCTCAATCGGCAAGGCGGCAACGTCCTTGTTGCCGCCATCTCCGCCGTTGTATTTCTTCTTCCAAAATGAATGTGCCTCTTACGCAGGTCGCTCTGGTCGCGCGTCCGTGCGCTCCCGCCGCTCAACTGACCGATGATTCTTCCAGCTCCAGTCGCAGACTTGCCATAAGCCTGTGCCCGCTACGCGGCCACTTGATATTGAGCAAGACTGCTCCTTACGTATGCCTCTTACAAAATGAAAATGCATCGATGAAGTCCTTTGGACAAATTGATTCGTCCAGGATAAAACATTATCTTCCAAAGCTTCGCTCAGACAGCTTTTAAAAGTTTGCGACTGCTTCGCAGACGCTTGGATTTGAAAAGCAGTCTTCGCTCTGTGATGACTTTCGATATCCTGAATTATGTTTTATAATAAAATCATGAACAGAGAGATACATGTTACTAAGAACGGTTATGATTTCTGCAAGCACAAAGAAACCGATAAAATCTGGTATGCAACAAAAATTGATGAAGAAGTTACAGGACCATATCTTTTCAGTTTTGATTGCGAAACTGTTTTCAACTTCTGGCCAGATTATCCAAATAAGCTGACTCCTGAACAGATTGAGATTTTCAAAAAGGAAAATCCAACTATGGCTGCTCTAAAATAAAAAACGCGGGGGGAGCGCGCGCAGCGGTCAAAAAAGTTTAATCCAGAATAAACAAAATCAAAACTACACATTGTAAAACTACACGTAGTTTTTAACTTATCTATACTTCATATAAAAATTATTTTAATTCTTTTAAAAATGTGTAGTGGTAGAAAAATATAAAATATATCTGCAATCCATACTAATAGATACAACTCTATACTTTTCTATATTTCATAATATAAACTTCACTTTCACTACAGAAAGCCTTTCAAAGTGTAGTAAACTACACATTTTTCAAAGATTCTGGAAAAATCAGATATCTTTCAAAAACCTTTGAATCTGCGGGCACTACACTTTATACTCGGCGCGAAACACTTGGGGGCACGGGGGAAAACGTCGCCGTTAGTAATACAAATCATAAACTTCATTTATTGCCATAACATAACAAATAAAAGAAGGATGATTAGTATCATTAATAAATTGATTCTTAAGCTCAAGATAGTGATCTCTTACCTGATTCCATCTTTCTGCAGTTTTTAATTTCTCTGCCTTTTTATCGCAATCTTTAGAATTTTTAGATGGCGACCAGGTGTAATTATTATGTGATTTATCATGAATTAATCGTTGTAAATTACCATATGGATTGCGAGATACAATTGCAAGATCAAAACTAAATTTAATTTCTGGAGAATCAGGAAAATGCAAAGGAACAGAGATTACTGAAGTTGAATCCTGGCCATCTGAAAAAGAATCGTTCTCAGCTATAATTTCATTCAATAATCCTCTGATTTTATCTTTCAGCTTTTTTAGACTCTTATATTTTGGTGGTAATGAATCTAAATCTATTTCAAGGTTAAAATCTAAATCGTAGGCCTGAGGTTTTCCATTAATTATTTTTTGTGTAACTAAATGGCGTTTACCGCTTCCAATAGGATAAAGAGTTGCTTTAATTCCAATCTTTTTTAATTCTGTAATTAATTTTGAGAGATGGTTGTAACAACGATTAAAGAATGTTTTGTAAGTTTCTCTTGGGACAAATACATAAAAGTTTTTTGCTTTCATTAATTAAGCTCCTTATAGTTATAATGTAATTTCCCAAGCCTCCATTTGGTTTTCACCAAATCATTACAGTTTAATGAAATGAAATATTTAAATCAAGATATGTTTTTAGTCCCATTGAAAGAACCTAGCTATTTTTTCAAATTCTCCGCCACATTTTTTGCATAGCATTTTGGGAATTGAATCAATATTCTCAAAACCTAGATTCTGTTTATATGTTTTCATTTCACATTTGCACTTAAAACACTTTCGTATTTTGTCATCTTCGAATTCAAGTTTTGCTTCTTTCCACCAGCCACATTCAGGACAAATAAAAAGGACTTTCTCAGTCGGGGTGTAATCAAGTGATGCGCTGTTAAGGAAACCGGAACCTATATAAATATTGTGTTTGTAATTACATTTTTTACAAGAACAAGTAAAGCCAATGCCCATTTTTAATCTCCTTACAAAATCTTACCCCTGTACCTTATGCACCACATACCGAACGCGACCAATTACTCGGAAGTCATCGCTTTCAGCACCTTCAGTCATTTCAGCATATTTCTTGTTGTCCGAAATAATTCTCACAAAATCCTTATCGCGCTGCAGACGTTTAACAAATGCAGCACTTCTATAGTTGATAACATAAATACCGTCAGTTCCGTCATAACCGAATCTGTCATACAAAACAATATCGCTGTCAAACAAAGTCGGCTCCATAGAATCGCCGCGAACATAAGAGGCACTGATATTTTTTCTGATACTGTTTAGAGTTTTTGGTAAAGCAACCCAGTCTTTGATTTCGGCATAATCATTAAACTCCTGACCTTTACCTGCAGAAAGTGCCTGCTCATAAACCGGAATGTTAATAACATCTTCACTAGGAACATCAGGCCAGAGCTTAAACTGTTCCATAGTCAGCCCTAGAGATTCAACAATTCTTATTCCATCATCAACATTCGGAAGTCTCTTATAATAAATCCAGTTACGCAAAGTACCAATGACAATACCTGTCTGTTCACAAATCCATTCCTGATTCTTAGACTGTTCCGAAAGAATACTCTTTACCTTATTCCAAAAGCTTTCTGCATCCATACCAATGATTATACAATGATATTTAAAATAAATAAATCACTATTTAGTGATATATTTTATTGACAATTCACTAAACAAGAATTATCATCAAAAGCATGGTAACAGGATTTCCAAGCCCTGCTCAGGGATATGAACAGAATAGAATAGATTTCAACCAGTTTCTTTATAAGCATCCTTCTGCAACTGTTGTAATGCAGATTGACAGTTCACGATATAACCATATGTGTATCTTCAACGGCGATTATATTATCATAGACCGTTCAAAGAAGGTAAAACCGAACTCTCTTGTAGTATATGAATCAGAAGGTCAATTTGTAATTGGTAGAGTTTTTGACATTAAAGGTGAAACTTTCATCACAGGTGTTATAACTCATGTATTGCACACGGTAAAAGAATCATGATCCTGCATGCAGACGGCAATTCTTTTTATGCATCCTGCGAACAGATTTACCGTCCGGATTTACGCGGTAAGCCTGTCGCTGTTCTCTCAAACAATGACGGTATCGTAATCGCCTTAAACAAAGAAGCTAAAGCCTGCGGCATTAAACGCGGTGACCCGTATTTCAAAGTACGCGACATCTGCCAGTGGCGAGGCATTACCGTCTTCTCCAGTAACTACACATTGTATGCAGATATAAGTCGCCGCATTACTTCTATCTATCTGGAATATGCTCCCGACATCGAAGAATACTCAATCGATGAATCCTTTCTTTTCTTCGATAAATGTAACTGGTCCATCAAAGACTATTACGAAATCGGCCATGACCTCAAAAGAAGAATCGCAAAAGAAGTCGGTATCCCTATTTGTGTAGGAGCTGCACCAACAAAAACTCTTGCAAAACTCTACAACAAAAAAGCAAAAGAACACGGTGGCGTTTTTGTTTATGATCCAGCCGAAGTAGATTCCCTACTCGAGCAGACAGACTGCGAAACAATCTGGGGTATTGGTCACAAGCGGGCGCAAAAGTTAATGTATAATGGAATTACAAATGCATTAATGCTTAAGAACATGCCTCTATCAGATGTAAATAAACTTCTCACATGTCAGGGCTTCAACACTGTCCAGGAACTAAACGGAATCAGATGTATTGAAAAAGTCACCAGAGAAAAGAAAGACATCATAACTTCAAGCCGTCAATTCGCAATCAAAGTTTATGACATTGAAACACTGGAATGCGCTGCCGTTGAATATGCAGAACTTGCAGTAGAAAGATTACGCCAGCAGAAGTCAGAATGCCAGGCTGTCCAGGTTACAATCTCAACCTGCAACTATTACAGTGAAGATATAAATAGTCAGTATTCAAATGGAATTGTTGTCTCACTTCCACGGCTTACATCTTACACTCCCGATATAGTAGAAGCTGCAAGAATTGCTTTGCCTGAAATTTATCGCGAAGGCTACGGCTACAAAGTTATAATGATTTCTCTTTTAGATATAATGCCGGCTCAATATCAGGGCTGGCTTTGGATAGACCCGAAAGAAGACATCAAAAAAAGAAAGCTGATGGATGCAGTAGATTATATAACAGCGATGTACGGCCGTCGTTCGATTACTCTGGCCAAGTCTTATACAAAAACCGGCTGGGAAATGAAACGAGAATTCTTAAGTCCAAATTTTACAACGGATATAAGGACTGTACCTATTATAAAATAAAAAAATGATATAAATTATAGGAAGCAATAAAAAAGGAGAAAAAAAGTGAAATTATTTATTATTGGTAATGGTTTTGATTTAAGTCATGGTTATAACACTAGATATACTGATTTCAAGAAGTTTTTAACCCATAAGTCTTACGACATTGGTAGTTTCAGACTAATAGATTTTTTTGAAGACGATGATGACCTGTGGTCAGATTTTGAAAATAATTTAGAGTTCATTGATTTTAAGGAAACTACTGATTTTTATGTAGGTGGATTAGATCCTGAATGGAGTGACAAAGAATATGACCGCGAAATTTCTAGAAGAAGTGCTTTACAGGATTCATTCGAGGAGGCCCCTGAAAAATTATATCCAGCTTTATGTACTGCATTGTCTGATTTTATTGTAGAAGAAACATATGATGAAAAATCTGTATTAGATAAATATACAAGAATTATGACAAATAATGATTTATATATTACATTTAATTATTCAAAAACCTTGGAAAATATTTATAAAATACCAGAAGACAATGTGGAACATATTCATGGTGTAGCTTATCATAGTTCCACTCCAGATCCTGATGATTTTGATTATTCTTATGAATCTCCTTTTATTATTTTTGGTCACAGTGATACTAAAAAAATTGTTAGGCAAGCGGAAGATTCAAATCCAATTAATCCAAATGGCTGTTTAAATAATATTAATGACCTCATGAAGAAAGATTATCAACTTCAATCATTTAATGATTTTATTAAAGGACGAACTTTTAGTAGTGTTGAAATTATTGGTCATGATTTTGGTATTGTAGATAAACCATACTTTGAAGAATTAAATAAAGCATTAAATAAAAATACAGTAATTAATTTCTGGTTGTTTGATATGTCAAAAAGCAATGAAAAATTACATGATTTAAAAATTGTTTTCCCAAGAAACAAAATAAATATAATTGATAATAGTATTTAATGTTTTGTAAATAAAGCCTCCAAAGCTCTCTCCGATGTCCAGCTATCACGCTCTTTTCTATCGGTGAGAGCCTTTTGCAATTACTTCTCCCATTGCGGTTTCCGAGCAAGCCCCAGCCAAATCCTTCCAGTATTACTAACCATACGCTTAAAGCCTTTCTCGCTCATTCGCATAGTAAGCCACTTCTGGCTCATAACTCGCTCATTGTTTGCATTGCACCATTTGATATAAGTCTGATAAAGCATCTGGTTAGGAAGTCGCCATCTCATAGAGGCATCTAAATCAAAACAATCATTTACAAAAGTTCCCACAGAATCCATATCCATTCTATATTCCTCATTTGCATCTCGAATTGCTTCCGGTTCATTAAGACCTTCTTTCCGCCAGAGTGCATAGCCCTGAATCAGCCAGTTTAAGATTCCGGAGTTTTCAGCAATCAGTTTTTCAGTCAGAGTCTTATCTCTCTGTTCTGCAGGAATAGTCACTGTAAAAGGAATCATCTTGATACGTCTCCAGATTCCGTTATCAGCTCCGCGGATTTTCGGCTTATGGTTAGTCGCCATAAAAATCTTGAACGTAGGCTTAAAACTGAAATACTCTCCATAAAGAAATCGAGCAGTAATTTCATCACCGCCGGTAATCTGTTTAATAAGACTTTCGCTCAAAGCTTTTCCCTGTTCAACTTCGGTTGTAGTAACAAGTCTAATTCCTTTAAGACGTGCCAGGTCGTTACTCTGTTCAGAAGTTTTTTTCATAAAAGTTTCAGTTCCTGTCGTACAAGCATAGTCGCCGAAAAGTTCCTGCAGCACATTTAAGAAAGTAGACTTACCATTTGCACCGGTTCCCCAAAGAATAAAAAGACACTGTTCTCTTACATCACCAGAAAGAGAGTAACCCATAGCTTTTTGAACAAACCGAATCAGATCTGTATCCTTATTAAAAATCTGAAGAAGAAACATATCCCAGGTCGGACACTTTGCATCTTTGTCATAAATAAACTTACTTCTCTTTGTTATAAGATTGGTTGGCTCAGGTGTAAAGCCTTTGCCGTTTTTAAGATTCAGAGTAATTCCGTTTACATTAAAAAGATAATTGTCTGTATCAAGTTCATCATCAGAGACTTTAATATCTTTGCTCATTTTTAAAAGACCAACGAGAGCCTGGATGCGACGGAAGCTTTCACTTTTAATCAGATGCTTTTCAAAATCTTTCTGCAGCTGTAAGTCTGTAATTACTCGTAAGCCTCTGTACATGTGATGCACAAAGTCAACGCAGTCTTCTTCAACTTTTCCTTTTTTATCGATTTCCCAGCAGGTTCCGTTCCAGATTAAAAACTTATTCCACATAAGGCAGTAGCGGATTTTGCTTCCGAACGCTTTAAGAAAATAATCGCGGTTAGTAATATCTGTAAACTGCATTTCACCGTGTACAAACTTATTCGCTCTAAGGTCCCGGCTAAGCTCTTCAATGGCGCGTCTAATATCTGCATTTTGAATCTTCTCTTGAGTTTCTTTTTTCTTACTCATTCAATCATTCCTTTTTCTTTGAGCACAAAATAATAGTTTTTCATTCTAAGCTGCAAAACTTCAAAAGCGTTCATTACATCGCTTGTCTCAAAATGACTATCGATAAGAGGCTTAGCCTCATAAAGAGTTATTAATGCATGAGGGTATTTCTCATAACTTTCTAAGTTCCAGTAAGCGCAAAACTTATCAGCTTCTTCGCAAGGCTTAACGCCATCAGTCTTCTGAATGATTTTGTAAATCTCAACATCCTCGCTAACTTCCTTTACAAAAGCTTTTGCTTCGTGCCATATCTCTAAAGGAACATAATCATCTATCTGTCTCATACGCAGCCTGACTCATAAACAAAGAATCTGGTCGCGCGTCCACAAGCAGTCCTGTCATCATCAAAGCGAACTTCCGGCCATAGAGTCCACCAGCCGGAAAGGTCAAAGTCTGTCTCTTCCTGAATATCAAAAAAGATCAGACCGTTCTCAACATCTTTCACTATCGCTGGAAAAGTCTTTGTCGTATCATCCGGCTTTTTTGCAATGACATTAACTTCTTCATAACCTGAAAGGTCACACTTAGTATCAATCTGAACTCTGAGCTTTGTCTTACCTTTGTATATACGTTTCATATACGACACTCCATTTCAATCTCAAGATGAATAGGACAAAAGAAAGTTACAACATTATTTGCCTCTCGGATTTTGCCGCGAAGCCAATCCCAGAAGCCTGCAACAGATTGCACCGCACGAAAAAACAACCTGGAAGCAAAAGGCCTTGCTGTAAAATCAATTTCACTGTCTGCCGTTCGGAACAATACTTGCTTGCGAACCACATCAGATTCAACCTTTGGATCAGGACTAAGAAGCCTTAAATAGCAAAGTTTTTTTGAGGTAGAATCAGCCATAAGATTTTCAGAGGAAGTACCACGAAAAAACAGCAAGTGATTATTCTGCAAATCTTCAGCTGCAGAAAAAGCTTCAAGCCCTTTATACATACTGTGTTTTCTATTATTTGACGAAATAGAATTTGCAGAATCAGAAAAGAGCCTCTTAAAAATTGTCTGCCAGAAATGAGAATCACTTGCAGTTACATTTTCAATGCCACTAGCTCTCTGAGCAATCAGCTTTCTATTATCAGTTGCACATGCAGCTTTAATTTCAGACAGCAGTTTTTTAAAGTTCGCTTTCTTAGTGATGCCAGAACTCACATTCATAACAGCAGCTTCATTCACAGCATAAGCAAAACTTTCAGGAGTAACATCACGGTATGTAATATAAAAACTCGGATAATCATTTATCTGACGTCTTCCGTCATAACAGTCTTCAAGATATCCGCCTGTCATAAGGTCATAGACAGTATCATCTTCATATTCATCAAAGTTCCAAAATATTTCATAAGGCACAACTCCGCCGCTTGCATTAGCAGAAGAAGTATCCCAATTTAAAACCAGAATCGGAGAATACACTCCAATATAGATTGTATTATCAAAAGTCTTGCCATTATTGGTGAATCGTCCCCAGATATATTCATCAACATGAAGCGTTACATGAATCCAGCCAGTATCACGACCAACCAAAGAAATCTTCTGGGAATCAAAAGTCATGATTCCACCCCAGGCTCCGCCGTCTTCACCATCTTCATCATACCAGGCAAGAAAGGGATAGATGTAAAAATCTTCAGCATAATAACAATACTCATAAAACTTTTCCGAAGTCGGCTTGCGATAGTAGTAATAAAATTCTACCGCAAGCACTCCGTCATCCCTCTGGTCATAAATCGGATTAAACTGATAAACAAAAATACGGTTTTCTTCGTACAGTTCAACAGTTCCGTAATCTCCGCTAGATCCCGGTTTCCAGAGGTATTGATATTTTGCGTAATTATTTCCTATATGCTGGTTGCCAGCAATGGTAGTGCCCATAGATAAAACTCCTAAGCTCCATTGAAAGTTATCTGCCAGTCAATCTGAAGCGAGTCTGCCGAAGTAACATTTACTGCAGGAGTAATCTGAGCGTATGCCAGACATTTCGCAGATGCAG